>JANORU010000512.1:0-1803 GCA_031415475.1 Hyphomicrobium sp. | reverse complement strand
AGAGATCCTGCGGCATGGCGAACAGCGGCTCGCCATACAGGCGCGCCACCGCCACCGAGTCGATGTCTTTCGGCGGCAACTCGGCCACCGCCACCGGGTCGGCCGGCGGCGGCAGTTCAATGATCTCGCTCACGCCGTCGTCACTTCTCGGTCTGGTACACGTAAGGCTGCTGCGGCACCTTGGCGTCTTGCCAATCGGCTTTGGCCTCGCGGTCTTGCGCGCGGTCCCACAGCCGGGCGCGGCCGGCGCGCTGCTCGGCTTCGAGCGTCGGCTTGCGCGTCTTCAGCTCGTCGATGAATTGCGTCACGTCGGAGCGGTACGGTTTCCAAAAGAGCGGCATCACGGTCCCAGGGCAAAATGTGGTGGTTTCCACGAGTTTAACGGGGGCACTCGATGCGGCTGCTGAAAGGGATCGTCATGGCGTCTTGGCTGGCTTCTCTCTTGGCATTGGTGGGCTGCGATCCGCAAAAAATCGCCAAGCTCGAAGAGGGCGTGGCCACCGAGGCCGACGTGCGCAAGCAATTCGGCGAGCCGCACGCCACCTACACCGAGACCGACGGCGCCAAGACCTTCGAGTACAGCCGCCAGCCCGAAGGCCAGGTGGCCTACATGATCACGATCGGCACCGACGGCAAGATGAGCGCGCTGCGCCAAGTGCTGAAGACGGCGGAGTTCGCCAGGATCAAGCCCGGCATGGACAAGGGCGAGGTGCGGCGCCTGCTCGGCAAGCCGGGCAAGACCGCCAAGTTCGACCTGAAGCCCGACGAGGAGCATTGGGATTGGCGCTGGCTCGACGGCCAGGTGAGCAAGGTCTTCAGCATCACCTTCGACCGCGACGGCAAAGTCATGTCGAGTGCGGTCAGCGACGATCCGGCCCAGCAACAGAACCGGAATTGATGAGGGGTGCGTACTCAATGAAGCGAACCCCTCTGGGTATCTCCGCGAATTCTCGGGATAGAACTCGTTAGGCGTCAAATGCGCAGCGCCGCGGACCGGCTCCGGCGCGCACCTATCATTTGCGCTTTCCCTGCAAGGAGCGTGCTATGCCACTTGGAGACTTTCGCGCCATCTATCTCCCGTACTGCATCGAGCAGAACGCGGACGGTTCGTGGTTGGTGTTGAATCGCCAGTACAAGCCTGTCGGCTTCAACACCGAAGATCACATCAAGTACGAAGACTTCCCGGTGGTCACCAAATTCAAAGGTCTTGGCCCGGCAACGCTTGCGAAGCTTTCGTACAGCGGCGACGTGCATGGCAACCGGGTGTACCTCTACAACGACGGTACGAATCCGCTGAACGGTGCCGCAGAGATGAAGGCGTACCTCAAGCGCATCGAGCTTCTCGCCAAGCTCACCGTTGCGGATTGAGTGCGCGGGAACAGTAACGGCAGCTCAAGTGGCAACTACTCAAGTCAAACCTACCATTCATGACGCCCCGCTCGAAGACCGTTTCCGGGACAACTTCAAAATGATCGTCTATCGAGAGGGCGTTCACATCGAAGAGGCTGTTGAAATCCAGTATTGCAACTCCGACGGAGAGTCGTCCGAACGGAACGTTGATTTGAAGGCGTATCTCGACCGCGGCACAGTGCTCTACCTTGTAGGCTACTGCCATTTGAGGCACGAGCTTCGTACGTTCGTGGGCGCTAGAGTGCGGCGAGTCATATCGCACTCCAACGAAACGAACGGCGCGAACCTCCGGAGGTGGCTCTCCGAGCGGCCCCGCATCGATGATCCAAGACTGGTGAGTGAACGACTCTCAGCACTTCAGGGTGTACCAGAGCAGTTCCGCCAAAAGTACGA
>JANORU010000511.1:0-5169 GCA_031415475.1 Hyphomicrobium sp. | reverse complement strand
TTTCATTTGGGGCGGACCTTTGTGGAGCTGGGCGTCTAAGCGAAACGCCGCGCGCGTACGGGATAGCATGCCCTGTGCCAGCACCATTGGCTGGATTAAGCGTGTTGGATTTCAGGGAGTTGACGTCGAACGGCGCTTTTTTAGGCTAGCAACACGGACATTGATAGCTCAAAATATAAACAGGTTGCTCGAATTTTAGGCATGGCATTTGAAGTCCGAACTGGTGGCCGAATGAGCGCGCGGCCGGCCGAGCCATGGGCATCATCCCGCCCGTGGTCGTGTTTGCAAAGGCGCAGAAGTCCCGACAGTTGTGAGATAGATCTACACCCCCATGCATGAACTCCTGACCACCGACGAAATGGCCGAAGCCGACCGCCGGGCGGTAAGCCTTGGCGTGCCGTCACTGACGCTGATGGAAAACGCCGGCCGGGCGGTGGCAGACGAGGCCGCGAACATGGTGCCGCCCGGATCGCGGATCGCGGTTCTCTGTGGCCCCGGCAACAACGGCGGCGATGGCTTTGTGGCCGCGCGGCTGTTGAAAGAGCGCGGGTTCGACGTGCGGGTCGCCTGTCTCGTGCCGGTTGCGGAACTGAAAGGCGACGCCGCCGAGATGGCGAAGCGGTGGGGTGACCCAGTGGAAAGTCTCGAACCATTTTCCCCTCAGTTTGCAACGCTAGTCATTGATGCGATTTTCGGTGCCGGACTTACCAAGGATATCGAAGGTGTGGTTGCCGAAGTGGTCAAGGCGCTCAATCCGCGGCAGCAGGAAATCGGCGTTCTGGCAGTCGACGTGCCTACAGGCATCGACGGCAATAGCGGTGCGGAGAGAGGCTTTGCTGTTCGTGCTGATAGGACGATTACGTTTATGTGCATGAAGCCAGGACACGTCCTTTTCCCCGGCCGCACCTTTTGCGGAAAGGTCGTCGTTGCCGATATCGGAATTCCGCAGCACGTTTTGAACGATGTGAGCAGTGGTCTCCATGTAAACAGTGAACTATGGGCCTCCCTTTATCCCTGGCCCGAACCAGACGGCCATAAGTACACGCGTGGTCACGCCGTCGTCGTCTCAGGTCCACCGTTGCAAACCGGAGCCGCAAGGCTCGGCGCGCGCGGCGCGCTGCGGATCGGCGCTGGGCTGGTCACACTCGTCGGCGGCACGGCATCTTGCGCGGTCAACGCCATGCATTCGACAGCCATCATGGTGCGTGAGGTTTCGACCGCCGATGATCTGGCGAAATTTCTCGAAGACGAACGCCGCAACTCCGTACTGATCGGACCGGGTTCAAACGTCGGTGCTGGGACGGCGCGCGATGTGCTGGCCGTGCTGGCGTCGCCAGCCGCTGTCGTCCTCGATGCCGACGCATTGACGTCATTCGCGAATGGCGATGATGCGCTGCTCGCCGCTGGCGGCCGCATGGGCTTCGTTGTAGCGCATGATGACCGCCAACTCAGTGCCAATTCTCTGTTTGCGGCCATCATCACACGCACCGCTCCGGTCGTGCTGACCCCGCACGATGGCGAGTTCAAGCGGCTGTTCGGTGATCTAAAAGGCTCGAAACTCGATCGCGCCCGCGCCGCCGCGAAACTCTCGGGCGCCATCGTTGTCCTCAAAGGCCCCGATACGGTCATTGCGTCGCCCGATGGCCGCGCGGCGATTAACGCCAACGCGCCGCCGTGGCTGGCGACCGCCGGCTCGGGCGATGTTCTCGCCGGCTTCATCACCGGCTTGCTGGCGCAGAAAATGCCGGCCTTCGCAGCCGCCTGCGCGGCCGTCTGGCTGCACGGCGAATGCGCCAACGCGCACGGCTCCTGCCTCATTGCCGAGGACTTGCCGGAGATTTTGCCAAGTGTCTTGGCGAAGCTAAAGATTCACACTTAGGTCCCGTCGGCGGCGCGCTGAAGGGCGGCCGGGTCGAGGATCGCAAGGCCTGCCTCTTCTGCTGCGAGCGCCTTGCCGGCAATTAGTCCGGCGACCGCGTTGGCGAGGTCGGCCAGCGGCACGCCAAGGCTGTTGGCGAAGAACGTATCGACGATATTTTCGATCCGCGCGCCGCTGACGATGCTGCCGGACGCGTCGCGCGTCGCCAGCGCCAGCACGAGATTCGCCACCCGGCGGCTGAGCGAGCCGCGCGATGACGCCAACGCTGCGTCGCGAAGAATGTCGAACTCCCGGTCGGCGGCCAGCGCCATACGCGCCGCCAGCTCCGCATCTGTCACCAGCGCCTGAGTGAGTTCGGCCTCACTGACCGGCGTCACTTCGGTGGCAATAATTGCCCGCGCCGTGCTGATGTGATGGGCGAGATGACCAAAACCGACGATGTCGCCGGGGAAGGCCATTTCGATAAGGTTCTGCCGGCCGTCGCGCCATTGCATGTAATGGCAAAGGGCGCCGCTCGTGACGCGGAAGGCGCCGGCGCGGGCCTCGCCTTCATGAAACAGCATGTCGCCATTTGCGAGCTTGACGAGGTGCGCAGAATCTAAGGGTTCGAGCGGCACAGACTCGTCCCGCCCGAGCGGCTGGGGAGCGCGCACAAGCGGCGTCGAGCCGGGGTCCTTAACCCGGGCCGCTGACGGCTTTTCGCCGGTCTCGCTGACCAAACTCAACATCGAACGCAAAACTCCCGGCTTAACACTCGCGGACATCTGATCTGGAGGTGGGCAGTCGAGCTGCCTTAATCAAGTCAAATTCCCTCAGAGTGCCCGTTGGTTAGGGGCAAGCCGTAAACATTTCTGTGAGGTCCGCAGTTCCACTTGGAACTGACACGGCGGCAACATTTCTGCAGTCCGCTCGCCTAGTATTACGTCGTCAAAACGAAATCAGTTTCAAAAAACCCCGGAACGCACTGGATATAAATGCCACTTTGTCTCAGGTGTAGTCAAACTATTTTCAGGGGCAACGTAAGAGATCACGCGAACCTGCCGCGTCGGTCATGGTCAACGTGTCGCCGGACAGCGTCAGAGTCACGCCAATTGGCTGTTCGTCGCCTTCGACGGAGCAGCTGCCGGCGACGTTCCATTCGCCCGGACCGCGGTCTTTGACCGATTTGAAGCGGCAGTGAGTTTCATGCTGATTGTACCCGCTTTTGGTGACGATCATGGGTGCGCCGGCGATATCCTGCTCTGTTTTGCACTGCGCAAGATCGTCGGCCCAGGTGCCGGCAAACGTGGCGTCGGCGGCTTTCGCGGAGTGGGCCGCGAACACACTGGCGATTGCGACGGCGAGCGCCGCTGCGAGGGCAGTCTGCGAGTGGTGTGATGCGCGGATGGCGAAGGAATAGGCAGACATTGCAATTGCTTTCTTATTGATCATTTCATTTCGATCCCTGAGATATCATTGTGACCTAACTGGGAGTTCACGGGATATCTGGAAAGGGGCCGCGTTCGTAAAGAGCAATTTTTGACGGGTCCGGCCTTTTATCTGGCGCGCAGGCGCCGGGATTGGCCCGCAATTTCAACCGGTAGTCATTCAGCGTCTTATCAAACGCCCGGCCGGAGTGTTCGACGTCGGTGGCCGAAAGCCCCCGTTCGGCCTGGAAGGTTGTCAGATTGTAGCGGATGCGGCCGGGATCAACCGGACCGCCGCAATGTTCGGCGGTCGCAACTTCGATGGCCGTCCGGAAGGTGCGATTAAATTCGGCTTCGGGAAGAGCCATCATGGAGCCCGACGGCGCGCATGCAGACGCCAGTAAACCCGCTGCGATCACTGCCACCCGCCCCATCACTCCACTCGCCGCGTTAGCATTGGCAGAGACGATAGGTGTGCGGCGCTTGTTCGTCTATGCGAATGCAAACGGTGCCAGAAAAGTGATGCCGGAAAAATCAAACAGCCCGGCGCAGTCCGCCGGGCTGTCGATTGCAAGGAGCCGTGCGGCTTGGTCTTACGACCGCGCGCCGGGGTTATCCGCCATGACTTTTGCGGAGATGCTGTTGCCGACATCGGCCTTGGCGGTTGGGTTGGCGGTGCTGCCCGAGCCGTTGGCGCCCGGCAGGTCGCGGCGGGCCTTGTCGGCGAGGCCGAAGGACTCCGGACGCGATGTCGGATTGAGGGTTACGCCGGAACTGGTCAGTCCGGGAAAGTCGTTCATGACCTTCTCGGAAATGTCATTGGCGAGGGCAAGCGAGCTGGTGGCCGCGAGAACAAGAGCGGCGAGGATCGGGGTCTTCATGGGTCATCTCCTGATCAATAAGGGTTGTCTTCTGGGGTTGAGACGTTTGACCGTTCGAACTGTCTGAGGAGTTACGCCATAGGAGACGGTGGGTTTCGAAACTCGGGTCACATAAAATTTTGCCGATGCTTGAAACCGAAAGCGGGCCAAGCGCGTAGGCGCCGGCCCGCTTAACAGTCGTTGATCTTTTAGGTTCGCGACCGCCGCGAGGGCGCGCGCGCCCTACTTCAAACTCGGGAAGTTGAATTCGGCACCCTTGCGGATGCCGGTCGGCCAGCGGGCCGTGACGGTCTTCAAGCGCGTATAGAAATGCACGCCCTCGGGTCCGTAGATCGCGTGATCGCCGAAGATCGACCGCTTCCAGCCGCCGAACGAGTGATAGGCTACCGGAACGGGGAGCGGCACGTTGATGCCGATCATGCCGACTTCGATCTTGTCGGCGAACGCGCGGGCCGCATCGCCATCGCGGGTGAAGATGGCGGTGCCGTTGCCATATTCGTTCGTGTTGATCAGGTCGGCGGCTTCGTCATAGCTCTTGGCGCGCACGACGGTCAGCACCGGGCCGAAGATCTCTTCCCTATAGATTCGCATGTCGCGGGTGACGTGATCGAACAGCGATCCGCCGAGGAAGTAGCCGTTCTCATAGCCCTGCAGCGTCAGTCCGCGGCCATCGACAACGAGCTTGGCACCTTCTTTGACGCCGTCATCGATCAGACCGGTGATGCGCCGCTTGGCCTCCGCCGTGACGACGGGGCCCATTTCGGCGTCCGGATCGGTCGCCGGGCCGACCTTCAAGGCGCGTACTTTGGGTGCCAGCGCTTCGACCAGCCGGTCGGCTGTCTTGTCGCCGACCGGAACGGCCACCGAGATCGCCATGCAGCGTTCGCCGGCCGAGCCGTAGCCGGCCCCCATCAGCGCATCGACGGCCTGATCCATGTCGGCGTCCGGCATGATGATCATATGGTTCTTGGCGCCGCCCAACGCCTGCACGCGTTTGCCGTTG
>JANORU010000510.1:0-1547 GCA_031415475.1 Hyphomicrobium sp. | reverse complement strand
GCAACTGGATCGGTGCTGTCCTGGCGCTGGTGGCAGCCTCTGCCGCACTGTCGGGCACGGCCATCGCAGAGGAGAAGCGCATGGAGCGCACAATTACGGTTTCGGCAACGGGCACGGCGACGGCGATCCCCGATCTCGCGCACATTTCGACCGGCGTTCTGATCGAAGCCAACACGGCGCGGGCGGCGTTGACGGCCAACTCGGAAACCATGGCCAAGTTGATCGCCGGCCTCAAGGCGAACGGTATCGACCCGAAGGACATTCAAACCTCCTCGTTCAACATCGAGCCTCGCTACAGCAATCCGCCCGAAGGCGGGGTGCCGGGTATTGTCGGCTACCGGGTCAACAATCAGGTGCAGATCACGTCGCGCAAAATCGATAAGTTGGGCGAGGTGCTCGATCAACTCGTGACGCTCGGCGCCAATTCGATGAACGGCATTTCGTTCTCGGTCAGCGAAGATGAGAAGTTGCGCGATGCGGCGCGCACCGAAGCGGTTGGCAATGCCCGGCGGCGGGCGGAGCTTTATGCAGCAGCGGCTGGCGTCAAGCTCGGCCAAGTGATGGTCATCTCGGAAGATAGCTACAACGCCGGCCCACAGCCGTACTTCAAGGCGGGGCGCGCTTCGATGGCCGAGGCCGTGCCGATCGAGCGCGGATCGCAAGACCTCGAAGCACGCGTAACCGTGACGTGGGCGCTCGAATAGCGGATGCCGCCCACTGCCGTCCTGTTTTCGGACAGACATTTCGAGGTGATTAACCGGCTTTGTTGAGGGTCGATTAGCGGCTTTTTGCGTAAAATTGCAGCATTCCGATTAGGGGGCTGTAGCGTGAGTATTGCGTCGTCTATGAATTTTCTGCGGCGCATCGCGGGCACTGTTGCCGGCACCCGGTTCATGGCTGATGAGCGCGGCGCGATTGCCATCATTTTTGGCTTCATCGTCGTCTCGCTGCTCGGCATCAGTGCGCTGGCCATAGACTATTCGCGCGGCATTTCGGTTCAGTCCGACATTCAAGCGGCCGCCGACGCCGCGGCCCTGGCGGCGCGCGCCGACGCCACGCTCAGCACGAGCGCAATCATCGACAAGGCGAAGAAATTCTACGAGGCCAACGCCAAGCAAGCCGGAATGGCCGAGATCACCGGCGTCCAAGTAACGCCGGACGACACGAGCGTTGAAGTGACAGTGCGCGCCAAATTGGATACCCCGCTCGGCTCGCTGATTGGGACGTCGAACGTCGATATCACGGCGACCTCGAAAGCGGTCGCGGCGACGGAAGACCTCGAACTGGCGTTGGTCCTCGACAACACCGGATCGATGTCGGGAAATATGGATGACCTTCGAACCGGCGCCAAAGACCCCGTCAAAACGCTGTTCGACAATGCCGGCAACAAATCCAAACTGAAAATGTCCATCGTGCCGTACGTCGGCACCGTCAACATCGGCAGCAATGCCCCGATGACGTGGATGGACGTCAACGCGGACTCGAAATACCACGGCGAGGAACTGGAGTGGCTGTACTTCGGCTATGAGTTGGGATGCGTTTATGCG
>JANORU010000509.1:0-8851 GCA_031415475.1 Hyphomicrobium sp. | reverse complement strand
GTGCTTTCGAATCTCAGCAACAGCCAGAAAAGTGCAATGAACAGGAGCGCCCACAGGAACAGATTGTGCGGTTCATGACCGTAGGACACCGAGTACTTGGCAATCGGAATGTATGCCGAGCAGATGGCGTCCAGGGCGACTTTCCGGCCTTCATCGGCGACTTCGAACACCGAGCGCGGATGGGATGCATTGCTTGCGTAGGCGACTGAAAACGACGAGCGCATAACCTCATAGTTCGAGAGCCATGGAGAATCTTGCTTTCGTTGACTGAACGTATTGAAGAACAGCGAGCTGCGGCACAAGTTACGGAGTTTGTATTCGCTCACAGCCTTCTTCAAGAACGTCGTGTTGATGCCGGTGTCGCCAATCCGGTCGACGACATGGGCGAACGGCTGAGCGCTGCCGGACTCATTGCGGGCCGTCGTAAAAAAATCAACGATCCGGTTCTGCGCGTCCCTGCTTTCCGCTGGGTCCATGTTGTCGGGCCGTGGGGTCACGTCGCACAGGTACTTATCATCGTCCTCGTCGCGAATGATAACCTTGGTGGTTGTACCGCGCTTGACGAATGAAATAAACGCCACCTCGAGGTTATCGATAAAGTGGCGTGCAGGTTGCGCTTGCAGATTGATCAACATGTGGCCGGTTTTGAAGTTGACGGCACGCCACAAGGTCCGGCTGTCGGATGGGCTCCATCGAAGGACCGTCGAATTGGCCTCTGTTCCATCCAGTGAAATTGTTTCCAGCGCGGTAGGCTTGCCCCCCGATGCCGGATCGGCCTCGATCACTCCGCTCATATCCATGACACAGAGCGTACCGTTGATGCGCATATCGCGAAGCAGCATTTCATGCCTGGACGTGCGTTTTTCGTTGCCGGCCATCTCGTCGCAAAGGGAGTCGTCGGGCTTTCCGGCTTTGGTCGGCCGGGTTCGCACCATCTCGTCCAGAACCTTATCGCCGAGTGCCGGGTCCTTCAGCCGGGCGGGCTTATGGACCTCTTGGAGAATATGGTCGATCTCGCTCGTCGTGTTCCATTCGCAGCTCGGTTTGCGCCCATCGGCCCGTCGTCCGAACGTGACCTCTTGAAGTCTGACATCGCCTTGGATCGTCGAGCCCGTGAGGTCCATGCGCAATCGGATTTCGGCAAGCCGAAGCTCCATGGAGCCGCCGACTGTCGCGTCCCAGGCATTGAGCGACGTGAGGCGCGACTTCACCAGGTAGACCTTGCCGGAAATGTGCGCGCGATCGAAGCGCAGCATATCGGTAAAAACGGACCGCGACGCCTCCAGACTTGCGCCGATCCGCGCGTCTCGCGCATCGACAAAGTCGAACACGCCGCGCTCCAGAAACAGGGAGCCGCCGATGCGTGCCCGCATCAGGTGCAGCCGGCCGCGGATATTGGCGCCGTCAAGACTGACGTTTTTTGAAGTTTCGAAATTGGTCATCCGCAGCCCGCGCTTAAAGATTGAGCCGTCGAGCACCAAATTCCTGGTCGTTGTCACGTTTTCCAGATTCACCGGGCGGGCAAAATAGGCCCCGAAGATCCGGATGCCGAGCGGCGGTGTTTTCTCGCTGTAGTACGGCTCCGCCAGAATGGTGCGGACAAACGAGTCGCTCATGGCGTTCTTGCTGATGTAATCGTCCGGAGCGAGGAACGGCGCAAAATTGTAGGGCTGCCGGTAGTCGGTTTCGTCGCTATCGCGGCGCGGATTGGTGCACTTCTTCTCGAAGACGTTCGCTTCTTTTCCCTGCACAATGCAGGACCAGACCCATTTTTCGCACACTGTCCAGGCCGTCTGCTCTTCGGGGCGCAATGTGAGTGGGATGTCGGGTTCCCCGCAATCCGGTGTCGGCGGAATGGCCAAGGGGTCTGGCGACTGCGCACGCGCGGGCGCTGCGATCGCCCCCAAAATAACGCTGCAAACAATAAGAAAATAAATGAAATATCGCGGCACGACCCGCCCCCAAGAGGCACCCCAAGGCAATAATCTTGAGTTGAGTATAGCGCACTCGCGCCATTGGAGAAGGGCCTGTGAGGGGGAGCGGCGCACAAGGCTCAGATGCTTGGGTCTATGCTTGTGGGTGCCGCAGCATCACCCGCGCCACCTTCGGCGCGAAGTAGGTGAGGATGGCGCTGGCACCGGCGCGTTTGAAAGCCATCAGGCTTTCGAGCATCGCCTTGTCGCCGTCGATCCAGCCTTTTTCAGCCGCCGCCGCGATCATCGCGTACTCGCCGGACACCTGATAAACGAGCGTCGGTACTTTGAAGGTCTCCGACACGCGTCGGACGATGTCGAGATAGGGTAGGCCGGGCTTGACCATCACCATGTCGGCGCCCTCGGCGATGTCGAGCGCCACTTCGCGCAGCGCTTCGTCGGAGTTGGCCGGGTCCATTTGATAGGTGCGCTTATCGCCCTTCAAGGTCGATGACGATCCAACCGCATCGCGGAACGGCCCGTAGAATGCACTCGCGTACTTGGTGGCATACGAGATGATCTGCGTGTCGGTGTGGCCGGCAGCTTCGAGCGCTGCGCGGATCGCCCCGATGCGGCCATCCATCATATCGGAGGGGGCGAGGATATCGCAGCCGGCCGACACCTGATTGAGCGACTGCTTGATAAGGGCGGCGATGGTTTCGTCATTCAAGATGATGCCGTCGCGGACAAGGCCGTCGTGGCCGTGGCTGGTGTAGGGGTCGAGCGCGACATCGAGGATGACGCCGAGATCGAGACCGGCCGCCTTGATCGCCCGCGTCGCCCGGCAGACGAGATTGTCCGGGTTGAAGGCTTCGCGCGCGTCGTCGGTTCTGAGCTTCGGGTCGGTGTAGGGAAAAAGCGCGATCGCTGGAATGCCGAGCGCCGTGGCCTCTTTAGCCGCCTCGACGATGAGGTCGATCGACAGCCGCTCGACGCCCGGCATCGACGCAATCGCTTGGCGCTGGTTGGAGCCTTCGAGGACGAACAGCGGCCAGATCAGGTCGGCCGGCGACAGCGTGTGCTCGGCCACGAGATTGCGCGACCAGGGCGTCTTGCGGTTGCGGCGCAACCGGACATGCGGGAATGCGCCGGCGGTCGGTACGGGCGTGTCGGGAGGGCTGGGCATCGGCGGGCTGGGGTTCTAACTGGGGTTCTAGGCTGCGAGAGGGATCAGCGCCTAGCAATGGCGTGCCTCACCGCGCGACGCAAGGTGCAACCCGAGATGAGGGTTATTCGCAGAAGTTACTGCCGTTGCGCGGCGCCATATCGACGTGGAAATGGTTGCGATGGGCGTTGTTGGCTTCCGGGCCCAAGGTGGTGCCAAAGATCTGGCAGGCCGAGATGTGCGCCTCTTTGAGAAATTTCGCGAGCGCCGGCGACTTGACTTTGGGCGTGCCATTGAGCGCGGCATCCGCCGCCGCAGCGGGTGGGACCTTGCCATCGACCGGCGCGTGCGGCAGCGTCTGCCCGGCGTTCGTCTTGGACTTTGATTTTTTTGGTTCGAGCTCGGCGACGGCGGTATCGCTGTCCTTCGGACCGCCGAGACGGGAGGGTGGTTCGCTGAGGCCGAAACTGGGCTGGCTGCGTCCGGTCTCGGGCGCGCCGTCGACAATTGTTTTGGCAAGTCCCGGGGCGGCACCGGGAGCAAGCGGGGCGGCTGTTGTGCTGCCGGTCGCCACAGCGGCGGCGCCAGTGGCCGGCACCGCTTTTGCGGCGAGTGCCGCGGCATCTTTCTCAGCCTTGGCTTTGGCGGCGGCGATCCGCGCGGTCACATCGCGCTGCGTTTCGCCCCAGCCTTCAAGCACGTAGGCAAGTTGGCCACGGGCGGTGACAAAGCCACGGATGTCGAGCGCGTTGGCGCGGCCGTGTTCTGAGAGTTTCGACAATTTGCGGCCGTAAGCGTTGCGGCACGAGTAGTCGCTCATCGACTCGATTTTGATGATCTCGGCGCCGAGATGCTTCTTGGCGAGCCGCTGCAGGTCTTTGGTCGTCCAACTGTGAAGGGCCGCGACCATCTCGCAGGTCAGAACCGGGGGCGGCGAGAACACCATTTCAGGACTGCTGCCAATGCTGATCAGGCGAACCGGAGCCGGCGCACCGCAGTCGCCCGTGCGCATGGCGGGCTCGGGAATAGTGACGGCGTTGACGCCCTTGAGCAGAACCGTGCAGCGCGCCTTGGCGTCGGCGATCTCCTGGTCGGTCCAGGCGACCGGCACGACAGGGACGTTCGGTGTGCTCGTCTCTTTGCCGGTCTCGGCACCGGGCTCCTTGGCTGGGTCTGCGCCGTGGGCCGTGGCAGCAGAGCCCGGCGGCGGTGCGATGACTTTGGTCGACGTTGCTTCCAGCGGCTTTTTACCGGCGGCTTGAGCTTCGCCGACCGGAGGTGCGGGGGTGTCAGTCTTAGCCTTAGAGACGGCCTTGGACTTAGCTTTGTCTTTGCTGGCCGCTTTGGCCGGCGACTTCGACTTGTCCGGGGACGCCGACACCGGCTCGATCACCGGGACATCGACGTGATGCTTTTCGCTTTTGGATTTGCTATCCGCACTCCAAGCGGCGCCGGCTAAAGCCGCAGCCAGCAAAGTCGAGAGCACGAGCCGCCCGAGGGCCATGTCATAGTCCTTGTCGTAAACGTCGTCGTAGTTGTGGACGACTTGAGGATGAGACTTGACCTTAGCGGCACACAGAGTCCGCGACTCAGACGATCAGTATCAGCCGCTTCGGCAAAGCTGTATAGCGGCAAAATGTGGCCGTGCAACCGCGGCGGCGGCACATCAATTTCAGTCAAGGACAACGTGTGGACAAGGCAATGACCGAGAGCGCCGCAACGACGAATGATCTGCAGGCGCCAGGTGGCGACGTCATCACAGAGCGGCGCGGCACACTTGCACTCGTGACATTGAATAGAGCCAAGGCGCTCAACGCGCTGACCGCCGACATGCGCCACACGCTCGCCGCCGGATTTGCGGACTGGGCGCGCGATCCGATGATCTATGCGGTGGTTGTGCAGTCGGCTAATCCAAAGGCGTTTTCGGCCGGCTCCGACGTTCGCGAAATCGTCGAGCTGCATCGCGCCGATCCAGAAGCCGCGCGCCAAGCCTTTCGCGACGAGTACGCGCTCGACTGGCGGATCGAGTGTTTTTCAAAGCCGACCGTGTCGCTGATCGATGGGCTGGTGATGGGGGGCGGTGTCGGCATCTCGCTCTACGGCACGCATCGCGTCGCCGGCGAGGGCTACAAATTCGCCATGCCGGAGACGGCGATCGGGCTCTTTCCCGATGTCGGGGTGTGCCACGCCTTGGCGCGCATGCCGGACAGTATCGGCGTCTATCTCGGGCTCACCGGCCGCAGTATTGACCGGGCGGCGGCCTACGCGCTGGGCCTCGTCACCCATTGCATCGGGCGGGGGGAGTTCGCTGGCATCATTGCTGGCCTTGCCGATACTCAACCGGTCGATGCGCTGCTCGACACGCGGCATGTCGATCCGGGTGCCGATGAACTGGCCCCCGTCCGGGCCATGATTGCACAGTGTTTTTCGGCGGCGTCGGTACCTGAGATTGTTGTCCGGCTCGTGGCGGTTGACGGCGCGCACAAGGATTGGGCCGCCGGCGTCCTCCAAGACTTAGCGACCCGCTCACCGCTGTCGCTGGCCGTGACGCTCCGCCATATCCAGCAGGCGCGCGCGCTCGATCTCAAGCAGGTGCTCGAGGCCGATTACCGGCTCGCCTGCCACTTTCTCGATGGCCACGACATCTTCGAAGGTACGCGGGCAGCGTTAATAGACAAGGACGGCAAGCCCGTTTGGCGGCCCGCAGCGATCGGAGATGTGACGCAATCTATGATTGCCGATTACTTTGCACACACCGTGGCGTCGGCTTGGACACTGGCGACACGCGCCGAAATGCAGGCGTCCCGGGCGTAAAGCTCGTGTGAACGTGGTTATTTAACAGTAAATCTGATGTATCAATATGGTATTTCAAAAATTAGAGCAAAAAATTACTTAAGAAAGCCTTCTTTGGAACCCCCGTTACTATTCTTTTACTATATCTATTCAGGTAACTTTTAGGTGTCCGCGTTATCGTTTGATCAAGCCCGAATAAAAACAATAACGGGTTTTTGCGTCAAACAGGTAAGAGGCAGGGCAAATGAGTGTAGCGTACGACGTGTCGCGTTCGCGCGCGCCGGTTCAAGACGAAGCCTTCCGCAACGAGTATCTTCAAGCACTGCGCTTGATCGAGCGGCTGCATCGTCTTCTTCTCGATGTCATCAAGGACGAGTTCGATCGCCTCGGCGGTTCTGAGCTCAACAGCGTGCAAGCGCTGCTCCTCTACAACATCGGCGAAAGCGAACTGACGGCCGGCGAACTGAAGAGCCGCGGTTACTATCTCGGCTCGAATGTGTCCTACAACCTGAAGAAGCTCGTCGACATGGGCTACATCCACTACAAGCGGTCGGACGTCGACCGCCGTAGCGTCCGGGTGAGCCTGTCGCAGAAGGGTCTCGACGCCTGCAAGGTCGTCCAGAACCTCTATCAGCGCCAGCTCGGCTCGATCGTCACGGTCGGCGAGGTGTCGGGCGAAGACTTCCGTGGCCTCAACAAGGCCCTGGTTCGTCTCGAGCGCTTCTGGTCGGATCAGATCCGCTACCGGCTGTAAGGTTTGAACGTGCCGGCGGAGCGGGGTGGAGCTGGGGGGCTCTGAACCGCACTGCCAACGGCAACGACAGGCCGCGGCTCACGCCGCGGCCTTTCGCGTTTTCGGCTTGTTGCGCTGCGGCATCACAGACCGTTTTCCCAAAAGCGTGAGGTCGAGACCCCTTCCTTTCCGGGCGCGAATGTCGGACCGTCCCGCCAATCGCCGCTACGGGATTGACCGCATGACCTATGGCCTCACTGCGCGGAGACTTATTCCTGGTCTCATGGTTGCGGCCTTGATGCCGCTGTCGGCTTTTGCGCAAGGCATCGAGTTCGGCCCGGCCGGCGGCGGCGCTCGTGATCCTGGCACCGTCGATCGCGAATTCGTCAAGGAGTGGGAAGGCAACCCGCCGCCCGGATACCCGACACTCTCGCCGGCCAACGTCGCCGCCACCAAGGAGGCGATCAAGACCTACGCCGATCTCGTCAAGCGCGGCGGCTGGAACGACGTGCCGGAGGTGAAACTCGCCATCGGCCAAACTCACTTTGCTGTTGCTGTCCTGAAAGAACGCCTGGCGGCGTCCGGCGAACTCAAAGAGGGCGGCGATTTCTCGGAAGTTTTCGATGCCGAACTTGAGGCTGCGGTGAAGCGGTTTCAGGCGACCAACGGCTTGACGCCGACCGGCATCGTCGATGAGCGCACGACCGGGGCGTTGAATGTCTCAGCGGACGACCGGCTGCGCCAGTTGAAGGCCAGTTTGAACCGCTTGCAGGACCTTGTTTCGAGTACGGCCAAGCAGAAGTACGTGGTCGTCAATATTCCGGCCGCCCAGATCGAGGCGGTCGAAGGCAACAAGGTTGTCTCACGTCATACCGGTGTTGTCGGCAAACCAGACCGGCCAACGCCGTTGCTCCGAACAGCGATCTACGAAATGAACTTCAATCCGGTTTGGCGGCTGCCGCCGACGGTGATCAGTGAAGACCTCATTCCCCGCGGGCGGGAATATCAGGAGGCGGGCAAGAACGTGCTCGTCAAATTCGGCATCGACGCCTACGACGGCAACGGCAAAAAGGTCGATCCGGAAACCATCGACTGGGCGTCATCGAAACCGCAAAGTCTGCGCTACAGCCAGAAACCGGGCAAAGAAAACCCGCTCGGCTTTCTGAAAATAAACTTCAACAACAGCTACTCGGTCTACATGCACGACACGCCGTCGGAAACGATCTTCGGGCGCAATTTCCGGGCTGCCAGTTCGGGCTGCATTCGCGTGCATAACATCGAAAGATTGGCCGCCTGGCTGCTGGCTGGCAACCAGGGTTGGAGCGGGGAGCGCATTGAAAGCGTGAAAGAAAAGGGCGACCGGCTGGACGTCAAACTTAAGAAAACTGTGCCGCTGTATTTTGTCTATTTGACCGCCTGGGCAACCGAGGACGGTGTCATTCAGTTCCGTCGCGATCTCTATAACAGGGACGGTGCCAGCCCGACGGCGTCGGCCTATTGATTGGCGACGCACGTCCCGGCGGTGGCGACTAAAGTCTGAAACTCATCCAAGTGCCAAGGTCTTGAGTTGCCATTCTGGCTGGCGGCCTTAGACTTAAGTATATTACGGCCGGGTAGCATTTGTCGGCACTGCCTTGAGGCCGGGAGACGCGATCGCAAGGATGACCGACCGTTGAAAACTTCAGCAAATCCGCAGGATGGACAGGCGTACGATCTGCTCCGCCTTGAAAATCAGCTTTGTTTTGCGCTCTACGCCGCAACACGGGCGATCGCCAAGACTTATCGTGAAAAGCTGACACCGCTCGGCCTGACGTACCCTCAATTCCTTGTCCTTGTGGTGTTGTGGGAGACTGACGGCCTGACGGTATCGGAAATTGGCGACCGGCTTCTCCTCGACTCCGGAACATTGACACCGCTCCTGAAACGGCTCGAGTCCGCCAAACTCGTGTCTCGCAAGCGCGGCGTGATCGACGAGCGTCAGGTCAGCATTTCGATCACGCAAAAAGGCCTGGACTTGCGGGACCGGGTTCTTGACGCCCGCAAATACGTCGGCTGTCAGCTCGAAATGACGGAGGTCGAAATTCTGGCCTTGCGAGCCGAATTGATGGCGTTGACCGATCGGCTCGGCCACCACTGCGAAACCGAAGTCGCCGCCGAATAGGCACATACCCCCTTCACCGCATTGCAGCATAAAATCCGGAGGAAAGAACATCCTCCGCAGCAATTTCATATGGTGCCGAAATCATC
>JANORU010000508.1:0-3587 GCA_031415475.1 Hyphomicrobium sp. | reverse complement strand
GCCGGGAAGCTTTCGAAGCACAGAAGAATCAACGCCATGCACTTCGTCCAGAAAATTAAACCGGACAGCCGTGCCCGGTGTGCGGACATGACATCGATCGCTGGCCGGGTGTCGCGGGCGGCCCGTTGCGTCGCCGCCATCGGCTTGGTGGCTGCTCTCGTCCCCCTGTTGTCACTTCCAAGTGCCGCCGTCGAAATGACCGCCGGGCAAGTGACGCAAGCCCTGTTCAAATCGAAGCCCGGCGACGCGCGCGTCGACTTCGGCGGCGATACGCTGCAATTGCTCGATCTCTCCGACCTCGATTTCAAAAACGCACGGATGGTCAAGAGCGACGTGTTCGGCACCAACCTGTCGCGCTCAAATCTCGCCGATACCGATCTCTCCGGCGCGCGGCTCGATCGCACCGTGCTGACATTCGCCAAGTTCGAGCGCGCCAACTTGGAAGGCGCAACGATGATGCGGCCGACGATCTACTCGGATTTGCGGGTCGATTGGCGCGAGGCGCCGGTGTTCGATGGTGCCAATCTGCGCGGCGCACGGCTGACGGGACGATTCGACGGCACGTCGTTCAAGGCGAGCGACCTATCGGGCTTTGATTTCTCCCCGCACGAGCCGCGCGCCGATATCTCGTTCCTGCCGCGCAATTTCTGTCGCGGCTGCAAGTTCGACGGCGCCAAGCTGCGGGGCGTCAATCTGGACGATGCCTCGTTCGTCATGGCCTCATTCGCCGGCGCCGATCTCGCCGGCGCGCGTCTCACCCGCACCGATATGACCAAGGCCGATTTCACCGGCGCCGACTTGACGGGCGCTGATTTCAGCGGTGCCGACCTCAATGAGGCCATATTGACTGGGGCCAAAGGCATGGAGACGGTCAAAGGACTGGGGCTAGCGCTGAACCTCGACCGGGCTGTAAGGTAGACCGACGCCGGACGCTCAAGGACCCTCGAATGCCGCTTCCCGATTTGTTTCGCGCTCGCACTTGGTTGGCGGGCGCCGTTGGTCTTGCGCTCGCGCTCGGCCTTGCCGTCGCCGGCCGTGCCGAAGACATTCCTCAGTATGGTGGTGGGGCAAACACCGGCGCGGACGAGGCCTACGACGTCGATACCGCGCTCGTGGTTTCGGTCGACGTCTCGAACTCGGTCGACGACGTTCGCTACAAGCTGCAGATGGAGGGCATCGCCAAGGCGCTCGAAGACCCGAGCGTGATCGATGCCATTCTCACCGGCTCGCGCGGCAGCATTCTGTTCTCGATGGTGACCTGGGCCGACCGGCCGAAGCTGTCGGTGCCGTGGGTCAAGATTGCGTCCAAGGAGGAAGCTCTTGCCGTCGCGGCCCGCGTGCGCAAGCTGCCGAAAGAAGGCGGCGAGTTCACGTGCGTCTCGGGCATGCTGCGCACCATCGCCGACAAGGTGACGACGCAGATCCCGGCCAAGGCCAAGCGCATCGTGGTCGACGTGTCGGGTGACGGGAAGGATAACTGCAACCGCGACGAGCCGACCGAAGTCGTGCGCGACGAGCTTGTGGCCAACGGCGTCATTATCAACGGCCTGCCGATCCTGGAAGGTAACGACAAAGACACGCTCGAAAAATGGTACAAGGACCACGTGATGGGCGGCACCGGCGCGTTCGTACTCCCGGCGCACGGCTTTGAAGATTTTGGCCGCGCCATCCGCCAGAAGTTCGTGATCGAGATCAGCGGACTGACATCGCCCCGGCCATCGGACTTCGGGATGGTGCGGGACACATCCGGTATCGTCGCGCGCTGAGCGCGCGGTCCGGCGAACCACAAATAGCAAAGGGCTCCGAAATTGCCGGAGCCCCTTCAAACCAAAGTTATGCCCGTATGGGACAGATCAGGTATCGTTCATCGTGGTCGGCATGCACTTCCAGCGCTTGACCTGCCATTGCGGATGGGCTTCGGCCCAGTTGGCGAGGAACGGCGGCGCGCTCATGGCGCACTGGGTCGTGTCCATGTCGCCGTCGACCGGCAGCTTGTAGTCCTTGCAGTTGGCCGGCTCGCCGATGAGGCAGGCGGAGATGACAATGGTTAGCATTCTTGGGTCGCTCCCTGTTTACCCGGGCCGTCTCTGGACGCGGCGGCTCGTTGGCTCAGACTGCTATACGCGCCAGGGGCGGGGATAGATTTGGTGCGTCGAGTGCAAACCGCCGATGCGGCCAAAATCAGGCTGTTAGCAGGATTTCACCCTTGCCGATGGTCGCCATATCGCCGGCATAGCGGCGGACCATGGCCGGCAGCGGGGGCGGGGCGAGCGGCCCCAGCATTTCTGCCATGTGCCGGTTCAGAAGCCGCAGGATCGTCAAATCGTGGCCGCCGCAATCGCTGAAGGTCGAGAGCATCCGCTCAACCTTGGGGCCGATCAACGTGCCGCGGCGCAGCAGCGGACCGGGCCCCGCGCCGAAGCCGGTTTCGGTCCAGATGGTGCCGCCCGCCATCCGCGACCCGGCTGCCGGGCCGACCTTGCCTTTGACGATAATCGTGCCGCGCCGCATCCGGTCGCC
Source organism: Hyphomicrobium sp. (assembly GCA_031415475.1). Taxonomy (GTDB): domain Bacteria; phylum Pseudomonadota; class Alphaproteobacteria; order Rhizobiales; family Hyphomicrobiaceae; genus JAGVSR01. The sequence continues at coordinate 1,067 of JANORU010000508.1, read as the reverse complement.
GGCCCGTTCGCCGATATCGCCGCTAACGTGGACCGTTCCGCCCGACATGCCGAACTTATGCCCGGCGGTCATCGCGCCCACATAATCGCCGGCCGAACCCTTGACGATGACGAGGCCGCCCGCCATGCCCGCCGCCAGCCACGCTCCAGCATTGCCATGGATGTCGAGACGCCCGCCGCGCAGGCCGCGCGCCGCATAGGCCCCGGCATCGCCTTCAACAATCGTGGTGCCGGATCTCTGCCCCGAGCCGATGCCATCGCATGCGGCGTTGGTGGCGGCGAATATGAGCGTCTGCTGACTGGATGAAAGAGGTTCACCGGCGATGTCAAAACTATCACCGACCGTTGCGTCGCCGAGCGGCAGACGCGCAATTTCATCGGCGCTCAGGCCGATCAGCGCATCAGGCGTGAGGCCTGAAAGATCGAGCCGCGCGCTGGGCTTGGCTTTGAGAGTGAGGCGCAGCCCGCTCATGCGACGTAGTCCTTCAGATGATAGTGGTGCTGGCCGAGCTTGCCGCCGTAGTTGCCGGCGGAAACGCGTGTCACGCCTTTGGCAGCTCCCGTCGCGAGCACGGCGTCGAGGCCGGCGCGCATGGCGTCCGACACGGCTTTGGATGTCAGCCCGTCGATGACGATTTCGAGCACTGCAAGGGTGGTGGCGTCGAGTTCGCTCGCCGTCGTGCCTCTGAGTGTCGGGCAGAAGGCATTGTTGGTCGAGGCGGGTGCGTTGTACTTCGAGCCGACCTTCGAGCCGGATCGGACAATACCGCCCGGGAACGGCGTGATGACATCGGGCACGGCTGCGATGGCGGCGACCGCGGCTTCCGTGGTCTCCAACAGGCCGGCGCGATGGGTGCCGAGGATCAGCAGGTTGCCGCCGCCGACCGCCTCAGTGGTGAGGCCGCACTTGTCCTCGATGACGAATTCGCCATCCATCACCGGCACGCGCCAATAGCGTTTCTTGCCGAGCCGCTTGGCGGTCTGGAAGCCGTCGCCGAAAAAGCGCGGACCTTGGCCGAGGCCGATCCGCTTGTCGGATTCGACGCCGGCGTAGCAAGCCGAGCCGGG
>JANORU010000507.1:0-1920 GCA_031415475.1 Hyphomicrobium sp. | reverse complement strand
GTCAGCCGGCGGGCGCAAAGCGACTTCGAACTGTCATCGCGCCTCCGCCGCTGCCGCACGCCGGCTGAATTTGCGCAGGTCCAGTCGGAGTATTGGCAAACGGCGATCGATCAATCGCGCGACAGCACCGCGCGCATGATGCAGGCATGGGCCCGCACACTTGGTCCGGGTCATCACTGAACCGGTGTCATTGCGCTTTTTGCAGCTCGTGCCCGCCGCGCCGCGCGGTTCGGATCAGTTCAACGCCGCCAGCGCGTCGCCGAACCCGTTGAGGGATACCGGGATACCAATGCCGGCTTCTTCGGTCTGGAAAATCACAAAAATCGCGGTTTTTCCGCTCTTCAACTGCTCCACGAGTTTGTCCTCAACGGTCACTTGCGCGTAGCAGGCGAACGTGTGGCAGCGAAGAAATGGCGCGTGGCCAACGTCGGCGTCATCGATCTTGAGGCCAACGCCCGGCGGTAGAAGCACGCCGAGCGGCGCGAACACGCGAAGCACGCGAACCCCGGTCGTAAATTTCTGGAAATAGATTGTCAGGCCGACATTGCTGCGGTCCTCGGCCGTCACGCTTTGCACAAGCGCGCACACTTCGTTTTTGGCGCCGGGCGGCGGCGATTTGCAAACCACCTGCCAATCGCCATGCTGAGCTTTGACCGTTCCGTCGGCCGGTTCGGTCACCGGAGGGGGCGGGTCTTCGGCACGTGCGCTCGGGGCCTGAATGCCGGCAAAACCCAGAACGGCCAAAGCAACTGCGAGGACCGAAGCCCTGTGGGTCGCGGCGAAAACAGCGCTTCGGCGCAGTGCCGGCGATTGCATTGGTCGGCACGCGAGCGCGGTCTTAGCCATGATGATCCCTGATGTCGTGGCGGCGATGTCGAGAATGACGCACAGAACTCCGAGCAGACTTTGCCGGTGCGGTCCAGTGCGGGCCAAAGCTGGATCGACGGAACAGGTGCCGTCATCATCGCCGAAAGCGGCCGAATCGCGACGCAATTCGCTGTCCGTTTGGGCCGATGTTTCCCCGGTCAGTCAACGCCCCCACGGACAACGGCGCAAAGCCGGCCACCATCGCGAAGTTATGCCGCATAAAACTTGACTTGTAGGGCTCAAGACGATTGTGCTCTGCTCCGGCGAAGGGGAAGAACGTCTGGCGCTATCCCAGTTATGGGGTTGCGGTTCGCGTCCGCAAATGTGGTCTCAAAGAACCACGCGACGCTTGCAGTTTTTGCGCCAGTGCGGGAGCTTCGGCTGTCTTCCCAATGACGAATTATGGTCCCGGCTGCAACCGGTGACTTTTGGGGAGCGAATGGAATGATCAAGAAGTTGATGAGGCTGGTGCCGGTCGCGGCTTTTATGGCTGCGATGGCGGTCGGGTTCGGCCCGGCATTGGCAGAGAGCGCTGGCTATAGCCACGCCGTTCCCGGCCAGATCGGGTTGTCAGAAGCCGCCACGCCGGTGATGCGCGAGATCGTCGCTTTCTACGACTGGGTCAACGTGATCATTATCGCCATCGCGGTCTTCGTTCTGATCTTGATGCTGTACGTCATGTTCCGCTTCCGCGAATCGGCCAACCCGACACCGACAACCACCACCCACAACACATTCCTCGAAGTCGCCTGGACGGTTATTCCGATCCTGATCCTGGTTGCGATTTCGATCCCGTCGTTCAAGCTCTTGATGTTGCAGTACACCTACCCCAAGCCGGATCTGACCATTAAGGCGATCGGCAACGCGTGGTTCTGGGAGCACGAGTATCCGGGCAATACCGCCGAGGAGAAGGCGTTCACGATTACCACGAACATGCTGTCGGACGACGAAGTCAACGAGAAGGTCAAGGCCGGCATTCCGACACCGCGCTTGCTCTCTGTCGACAATGAGATTGTCGTGCCGGTCAACAAGGTTGTGCACGTGCTGGTGACG
>JANORU010000506.1:0-2541 GCA_031415475.1 Hyphomicrobium sp. | reverse complement strand
GGCGGCCGTGACAATTCCGGCAAAGCCCTGGCTCTCGAAGTTTGAGACATTATAGTACCGCGCCATGAGCCAACAGAAATCCAAAAAGTCCGAGCGCACGAGCACCGTGCCCGGCGGGGAAGCCGTGCCTGTCATCAAAGGCAGCCGCGTCTATCTGATTGACGGATCGGGCTACATCTTCCGCGCCTTTCATGCCCTGCCGCCGTTGACGCGGCCGTCCGATGGATTGCCGGTCGGTGCGGTCAGCGGCTTTTGCAATATGCTGTGGAAGCTGTTGCAGGAAACCAAGGGCTCGGAAGCGCCGACCCATCTGGCGGTGATCTTCGATGCCGGCCGCGAAACCTTTCGCAATCAGATTTATCCTCAATACAAAGCGCACCGTCCGCCGCCGCCGGAAGAACTGGTGCCGCAGTTTCCGCTGATCCGCGATGCGGTGGCCGCGTTCAATGTTCCGTCGATCGAACTTGACGGCTATGAGGCCGACGACCTGATCGCCACGTATGTCAGGAATGCCGTGGCGAATGGCGCTGAGGTTGTGATTGTCTCGTCCGACAAGGACTTGATGCAACTCGTGCAGCCCGGCGTCGTCATGTTCGACGGCATGAAGGCCAAGCGCATCGGCCGCGACGAGGTGATCGAGAAGTTCGGCGTGCCGCCCGACAAGGTGGTCGATGTCCAGTCGTTGGCTGGCGACAGCGTCGACAACGTGCCGGGAGTTCCCGGCATCGGCATCAAGACGGCCGCCGAACTCATCAACGAGTATGGCGATCTCGATACGCTGTTGGCTCGGGCGGGTGAAATCAAGCAGCCGAAGCGGCGCGAGAAGCTGATCGAGTTTGCCGATCAGGCGCGAATTTCACGCGATCTGGTGCGCTTGAAGTGCGATGTGCCAACGACCCACGCGGTTGAGGAGTTCGGCGTCCAGGACCCCGATCCCAAGACGCTCATCGCGTTTCTGCGCGAGATGGAGTTCAACACACTGACCAAGCGGATTGCTGAAAAGCTCGGCGTCGAAGCGCCGCCGCCGCTGGACAGGTCGATCGGAGCGTCACTGCATCATCGGACGGCAGATGACGGCGCTGAGGCAGTGGCCAAGCAATCTGGCGGCTCGCTCTCGACGGAGGGCGGCACGTCTACGCCGGCCGCCGCTGTCGCCCACGCCGCTCACTGGCTGCGGAGCATTCCGGTCGATCGCGCGAAGTACGAGATGGTGTCAACGGCTGCCCGGCTCGAACAGTGGGCGGCGCGGGCGCGTGACGCCGGCATCGTCGCCTTCGATACGGAAACCGATGCGCTCGATTCCCTGCGCGCCGGTCTTGCCGGATTTTCGCTCGCCGTCGTGCCGGGTGAGGCCTGTTACGTGCCGCTCGGCCACCGTGAAGGATCAGGGGATTTGTTTGGCGGCGGCGGGCTGGCGCCCAACCAGATCAGGGTGAACGAGGCACTTTCGATCATCAAGCCGCTGCTGGAAGACAGAAGCGTTTTGAAGATCGGCCAAAACATCAAGTACGACATCGAGGTGATGGCGGTGCGCAGCATTCGCATCGCGCCGATCGACGACACCATGTTGCTCTCCTATGCGCTCGATGGCGGCCGCAACAGCCACGGCATGGATGCGTTGTCGGAGCGCCATCTCGGCCACGTCTGCATTTCATTCGACAAAGTTATGGAGCACGCGGCGGGCGCGAAGAAAGCCGACAAGTCGTTTGCCGGTGTGCCAATCGACAAGGCAACGGAGTATGCCGCCGAAGATGCCGATATCACGCTGCGGCTTTGGCACGCCTTAAAGCCCCGCTTGCCCGTTGAGGGCGTGACGACGGTTTATGAAACTCTCGAGCGGCCGCTGGTTCCGGTCATCGTCGACATGGAAATGGCTGGCATCAAGGTCGATCGCGGCATACTCTCCCGTTTGTCCGGCGCGTTCGCGCAGCGCGCCGCCCAGCTTGAGGACGAGGTTCGCAAGCTTTCCGGGCACAATTTCAATCTCGCCTCGCCCAAGCAGCTCGGCGAATTTCTGTTCGACACCTTGAAGTTGCCGGGCGGCAAGAAAACCAAAACCGGACAGTGGGAAACGCGTGCCGGTGTGCTCGACGATCTCGCCAACAACGAAGAGCTGCCCGACGATGCGCGCCGTCTCGTCAACACCATGATGGAATGGCGTCAGCTCACCAAACTGAAATCGACCTATACCGATGCCCTGCCCGAATTCATCGATGAGAGCGGGCGCATTCACCCGAGCTACGCGCTCGCCGCCACCACAACCGGACGGCTGGCGTCGTCGGAGCCCAACCTTCAGAACATACCGATCCGCACCAAGGAGGGCCGCGAGATCCGCACGGCCTTCATCGCCGAAAAGGGCCATGTGCTCGTCTCGGCCGACTATTCGCAGATCGAACTGCGCGTGCTCGCCCACATCGCCGACATCCCGCAGTTGAAACGAGCCTTTGCCGATGGCCTCGACATCCACGCGATGACGGCGTCCGAGATGTTCGGCGTGCCGGTGGACAGGATGGACCCGAACGTCAGGCGGCGGGCCAAGGC
>JANORU010000505.1:0-3395 GCA_031415475.1 Hyphomicrobium sp. | reverse complement strand
GGAATTGCCAGAAGTCCGGCATGAGCCAGGGATGCGGGTAGGAGGACAGCCCCGCACCGCCTGTCTCTTGCCGGAAATTGAGCAGCTGCTGTTCGCTGAGCCGGCCTTCCATGAAGGCGCGGGCATAAATTCCCGGCGACGAATGGCCTTGGACGAACACGAGGTCGCCGCCGTGCGCCTCGCTTGGCGCATGCCAGAAGTGCATGAAGCCGGTGTCATACAGCGTCGCCGACGATTGAAAGCTCGCAAGATGGCCGCCAAGCTCGGAACTGTCCTTGTTGGCCTTCAAGACCATGACCAACGCGTTCCAGCGAATGGCGGACCGGATCCGGTTCTCGATCTCGCGGTTGCCCGGATGCGGCGTCTCGTGGTGCGGGGCGATGGTATTGAAGTAGGCCGTATTGGCCGCAAACGGTACGTTGGCGCCCTGCCGGCGCGCCGTCTCAACCGCCTTTTCAAGGAGCATATCGGCGCGCGCACTGCCGTCGAACTCAATCACCGACGCGACAGCCGCCTGCCATTCGCGAATTTCACTGTCGCGTTCATTGGATTCGAACGCGAGTGTCGTCCTGCTTGTCATGACTGACCTCGAACTAGACCGAACTCGGCACACGTCACGCAAACGGCATACGCATTGGAGAATGGCTGCCGATCGTGACCTTTTGCTTCAAAGATTCGATTTGCTTCAAAGATTCGATATGCGCCCGCATGGCAGATCCGGCCGCCTCCGGTTCCCGCCTTCGGATTGCTGAGAGCAACGTACCATGCTCCCTAACGACGGCTTCGACGTCTTCCGACCGTAACTGTAACAGATACGACATACGCACCTGGATGGGCTCAGGCGGCCGCTGAGCGAATATTTCCAACGCTGGTCGATCTTTGAGCTGCGACCCGCTAGACAAGCTTGCCCGTAGGAGTACGAGACGTGGCGCGCTGCCAGCAACAACACCGAGTTGGATTTTCCTTATGAAATCGACAGCCAGCGTTCGTTCGTTGCCTCAGCGCGGCCGCACGCTTCTTTCAGCCGACGATGTCCTTGGTGACCTTGTGTCCTGGCGACAGGACGGTGCGAAGGCCACGCTCATCACACTCGTCGCCATTGATGGCTCGACGCCCCGCCCGCTCGGCGCGCAAATGGCGGTCGCCGAAGATGGCCGGTATTCCGGCTATCTTTCCGGAGGGTGTCTTGAAACCACGGTTGCCAATGAGGCCGTGCAGGCCATGGCAGACGGCAAAAACCGGCTCGTCCGCTACGGTAAGGGGTCGGCGTACTTCGATCTCAAACTGCCCTGCGGCAGCGGCCTCGACCTGTACTTCGATCAAACATTGAGCCCAAACGTTTTGGCTGAACTCTCGGCACTGCGCGCGTCGCGGGTCATGGCGTGCCTATCGACCAATCTTGCAACGGGCGAGAGCTCAGCCGGCGCCGTTGATGAGGGAAACCCAACAGTGTGCGAAAGCACAGGCGACGTCTTTCGCCGTATCTACGTGCCATCCCCGCGCGTGTTGCTTGTCGGCGGCGGGCCGGCCCTGGCAGCCATCGCGCAGCTTGTGTCCGTCGCCGGCTTCGAAACGGACATTGCTACGCCCGACGACGAAGCACTGGCCGAAATGAGGTCACTCGGTCTCTCGGCACGCGGATTTGCCGATGCGGCAGCTCTTGGCTCATCGCCCATGGATCGCTGGACGGCCGCGCTGGTCGCGTTTCACGACCACGATTGGGAGGCGCCAGTCTTGGCGCAAATCCTAGGCGCGCCGTGCTTTTATGTCGGCGTGATGGGGAGCAAGAAAGCCCACACAAATCGCCTGGAGCGATTGACGGCGATGGGCGTCGCGCCTGCCGCTCTACTGCGAATTCGCAGCCCCATCGGATTGATCGGTGGCGCCAAGAGCCGGGCGTCGCTGGCCGTCGGCGTTCTCGCGGAACTCGTGCAAGAAGCCAAGGCTGGCGGAATGATCGCCTAGCCTGATCGGCTGCGAACGCCGTAAAACCCCAAAATCTCATTTAAGCGGCGCTGTCGACTGCGAGCACGTATGGCTCGCAGCCGGGCGGAGCATCATTCCTCTTTGAATGTGCGCGCCATGTTGTCCGACAGCGGCTTCGTCATATAGGACAGCGCCGTTCGTTCGCCGGTTTGAATCATGGACTCGACCGGCATGCCCGGCACCAGATTCTTCCCGAGCTTCTTCAATTCGTCGTCGGTCACACTGACGCGCGCCGTGTAGTACGCGGCCCCGGTTTGCGGATCCATCGTCACGTCGGCAGCGAGCCGCGCGATTTTGCCCAGGAGCTCGGGAGTTGTGCGCTGATTGAACGCCGGGAAGCGAAGAACCGCGGCCTGACCAATCGTCACCTGATCGATATCGGTTGGCTGCAAGCGGACTTCGATCGACTTGTTATCGTCTTCCGGCACGATGGCCATGACTGTATCGCCAGGCGCCACGACCCCCCCAATCGTATGAACCGCGAGTTCATGCACGATACCGGCTCTCGGCGCTCTCAGTTCGACTCGGCTCAGCACGTCCTCTGCCGCGATCCTGCGTTCCGCCAGCTCGGCCATGCGCGCTTCGACGTCGCGCAGCTCCTTCTGGGCTTCGGTCTTGATCGTATCGTCAATCTCCAGAATCTGAAGTTCGGTTTCGTGAATTTGCGCTCCGACCCGCGCCGTTTGCGCAATCAACGCTCCATGCTCGCCTTCGATGCGTGCCTCGTCACGTTGCATCGCAAGCATCCGGGTGGCAGGCAGCAGCTTCTTCTTGAGAAGGACTTCGAGACGATTTATTTCCTCACGCACCAGCTTCAATTCGCGGGACTTGGCCTTTTCCTGCTTCGCCAGGCCGAGAATTTCACTCTTCAACTGGTCGATACGCGAGCGGAGCTGGGACTTTTTGCTCCCGGCCGATGTACGCCGGGCTTCAAACAGCCGGCGCTCGCCGGCGAGCACACGACGCTCATCGTAGCGGCCATCGCCAACGGCCTCACCGAAACCAACAGGAAACAAAACGGCGCCCTGGCCTTCACTCTCGGCATCGAGCCGGGCGCGACGGCCGATCAATTGTGTTATCTGCGAGGTCACGATGCCGAGATTGGCGCGCGTCTGCGTGTCGTCAAGCCGAAGCAGGAGGTCACCGGCTTTGACGTGGTCTCCACCCTTGACGCGGATTTCGCCAACGACCCCGCCAGTCGGGTGCTGCACTTTCTTGACGTTCGACTCCACGACAACTTGACCGGGTGCGATGACGGCTCCGGATAGTGTGGCATTCGCCGCCCATCCACCGACGCCGAGCACGAGAACCAAGACCGTTCCGAGGCCGATATAGAGCCGGCGGTTGAGGTCCCATTCCGTCGCGTCGGCGGCCAAATTGGCTTCGACTTGCTTTTTGCTGTCACTCGA
>JANORU010000504.1:0-1947 GCA_031415475.1 Hyphomicrobium sp. | reverse complement strand
GCCGACAAACTGCATACCATCATGGCCAAGAGTGCGCGCACCCACGGCTGGAGCTTTGCCGATGGCCACAGAAAAAGCTTCATCGGCCGCGGCGTCTGTGCGGGCTTCACCGACAACGCGTTCTCAATCCCCGACGATTTGCGCATTCCGCGCCGCATCGACGGTACTTGGCAACCCTATAATCCCGCCGACTTCCGCGCCTATGCCTCTCGCCAACGCTGGTTTCGCACGCCCAACGACGCCTTCATGACCGGCAATTTCCATGCTGCCGGATCGGTCACGACGCGGGCGCTGGCTCTGCAAAGCTTGCAGAAGTTCCAAGTACTGTTGGCCGCGACCTACTCCGGCGCGTTCCACCCGACGGCCGAAGGCCATGCGGCGATTGCCGATGCGGTCACGGCGCGGGCCCGCAAGGTGCTGGAAAAGTATGGTCAGCAATCGGACGTCGCGCTGGTCCCGTGAGGCCGGTCAGCTTAGCGATCAATCGTCGTTGGCCGCCGACGATGAGCCGTTGCCGCTGGTGCGATGGCGTTCAAGCCATTTGAGGATTTCGCGGTTGGCTTTGGTCGTCTCGGCTTCGATCGCTCGGAAATGGCGGATCAGCTCGCGGCCGAACGCGGTGAGCTTCGCCGGTCCACCGCCGTGACCGTGTTCGGGCGTCGCGACGGCGGGTTCATCAAACGCCTTGTTGATTTGCGACATGAAAAGCCAGGCGCGCCGGTATGAGATACCCATGCTCTCCGCCGCCCGGCTCAACGAACCCTCGGCCTCGATGTGTTCGAGCAGCGCGATCTTGCCGGGCCCGAGCCGTGCACCACCTGGAAAATCGACTTGGATCTTGAGGCGCGAGGCATCCTTGGTGGCGCCAGTCTTGTCGGACTTCGGCTTGGCGGGCTTGCGTCCGCTCGCGGCCTTGGCCTGCGGCTTGGTCGATGCAGATTGGATGGGCGTGTCGGCCACGAGAACCCCTCAGGCAAGCCGGACTAGGAGAGATTGTGTAACATAAATTCAGCGGGCGGAAGCCTGTCGCCTGGCAATTGCGGCCGCGTTTGGCCGCGACGATCACAATAATTTTTCTCACGACTCTGTTGACGGGACGCAGCCATTGGATCATACACCCGCCTCCGCACGCGCCGCAGTGGTGTGTGTAACAGCAAAATTCGAGCGACACGGCGATGATCCTGGTCACTAAAAATTATCGGAAAACGGTCCGCCCATCGGGCGATGCGCACTGCGTCGCCTTTGGTGGCGCGGCATCGACCGGGTATGGCCGGAGCGGTCCTCTCTAGAGGCGCTCTCAATCGCTTCCGAGTGAAGCGAGCCCTCCCCGGCACCTGCCGCGGGAGGGCTTCGTCGTTTTAGGCCCTTCCACAGTTGAATTTCAGCAATTGAGCGCGTCGCGGCGGCGGCGGCGCGCTCGGTAGGATGGGAGATTTAGTTCGCGGAAAGCGGACGTCCAGTGGTGAAGAGATCGGTTACTTCGAGTGTTAATCGAGAGGTCGTGGGTTCGAATCCCACTCCCCTGACCATCAGGGGGTAGCTCAGTGGTAGAGCGCTTACGTGCCGTCTCGCCTCGTTCCCTGGACGTCCTGCTTTCGCGATCTAAATCGACCGCCAAATCGTCCGGTGGTGAAGACCGCGGTTACTTCGCTCCAATCGAAAAGACACCGTAGTCAGAGTGTTCCCCGGACGACCACTTAATCCCCTCTCCCCGTCCTTACGGGGAGTGGGCTAGGGTGAGGGGCGGCAACAGTTTCGAACAAGCGGCCGCCCCTCACGTCATGTCGAAGACATGCCTCCGGCATGGCCCTCTCCCCATCGAAGGCGATGGGGAGAGGGGGCAGGCCCGCAGTGGTTTGGTTAGCGATGTTGTGCACAGGTGATCCCATGCGATTGAATCTTTTCAAAACCAAGACGAAGGCCGCCAAGACGCACGAGGGCGCCAAG
>JANORU010000503.1:0-1522 GCA_031415475.1 Hyphomicrobium sp. | reverse complement strand
AACGTCTACGCCGACCTGGGTCTGCCCGAGGTCGAAAAGCGCAAGATCAAAACAGGCTTGTCGGCCGAAATCAGAAAGGCCATGAACAGCCAGAGCCTGCCTCGGGAGTGTGAAGCCCATCCGGGCGTGCGTGAGCGAGTGGTCAGACGATTGCGGCGGGTGGCCGTGTTCGCGACCATGCCTGCCGTAACGCGTGGATGAAGCTTCGCGTCACCAGGCGACCATTCTACTGAACCTTGGGGAAGCGACTCAGGTGCTCATGGATGATCTGGAGACGCCCTTGCTGCTTGACCAGCACCCGAGTGCCTCGTCCCTGAATACGAAACTCTCGACCGTCCTGCATCCCTTCCCAGTTGTAGGTGTAGGTCGCGGTGGCACTCGCCCGATCGGTTGACAATATGACGATGTCGCTCAGATAAAAGCGAACCTTCTTGATGTTGGAGCCGCCGCTTTTCCACGTCTTCTCGAACGCATCTTGCACCGCTTGACGACCCACAAAATCGCCATCGTTGAAGCGAAAAAAGGCGCGCTCATGAATCATGTCGCGGATCAGGCTGAAGTCCTCTTTCTCGGCGAGCTCCTCGAACCGGTTTACAAACTGGACGACAGTCTCCTTGGAAATCACTTCCTGGGTCATCGCTGCACTCTCCTTTGCTATCAATGGTTTGCCGTGGGTGGCCGAGCAAACCAGAAGCGGAAATGCTACCAATGAAGCGAAGATGTGCCGCATGTGTCGTCTGTTCAATTTCGAAAGATCAATCAAAATAAACACCTTGATGTAGCTTGCTGCGTTGTGCGGTGCCTTAGGGTTGATACGTTGCTACGACGAGCTGCGCGCAACCATGCCACTCACGCGCCGCAACAACCATTTCGGCGTGCTGCGCGAAGCAAGCGTCGCCGCCCGATTGATCGCACCGGGCACGCAGATCACGTCACCGCGCATGCACGCATCAAAGCCCTCACGCGCCACGTCATCCACGTTGCCGATCAGGAAGCCCGGCAGCTTCGACAACTGCCCGTTCGCATCAAGCGCGGTGGTGAGCATGTTAGTGGCCGTGATGCCGGGGCAGAGCGCGGTGATCGTCACTCCGGTGCCCTTCAATTCCTCCGACAACGACTCGGTCAGCGACAACACATAAGCCTTGCTCGCCGCATAGGTCGCAAGCAACGGAATCGGCTGAAACGCCGCGATGGACGCCACGTTTAGCACCCGCCCCGACGCACGCGCCACCATCAGCGGCAACAGGTGCGACAGCATCGCAGTCAGCGCCGAAATGTTGAGATCAATGATCGCCTGATGCCCGGCAGGCGTCATGCGCACAAAGTGCTGCTGCTCCAGAACGCCCGCGCAGTTCACGAGCACATCGGGCACACGTTTGCGCCGCTTGAGCGTGGCCGCGAGCTGCCGCGCCGCGCCCGGCTCAGCCAGATCCGTCGGCAACACCAACACCTTGATGTCGTGCTCGGATTCAAGAAGCTTTGCCAGCGCCTTCAATTAGTCGGCGCTGCGGGCAACCAGCAC
>JANORU010000502.1:0-5879 GCA_031415475.1 Hyphomicrobium sp. | reverse complement strand
AACATCCGCTGGGCGCGCGATCTGGAAAACGCCGGCGTGCACGTCGTCTACGGGTTCATTGAATTGAAGACCCACGCCAAGCTCGGGTTGATTGTCAGGCGGGAAGGATCGGAGTTGACGACCTATTGCCACCTCGGCACCGGCAATTACCATCCGCAAACTGCCAAGGTCTATACCGACCTCTCGCTGTTCACGCGCAATCCGGCGATCGCGCGGGATGTGACGCGCATCCTGAACTTCATCACCGGCTACGGCGAGCCGGCCGAACTCGAAGTCATGGCCGCGAGCCCGAACGGCATTCGCAATCGGATCGTGTCCCACATCGAAGACGAAATTGCCCACGCCAAAGCCGGCCGGCCGGCGGCGATCTGGATGAAAATGAATGCCCTGGTCGATTCGCAGATCATCGCGGCGCTCTATCAGGCAAGTCAGGCCGGTGTTGAGATCGACATCGTCTGCCGCGGCGTCTGCTGCCTGCGGCCGGGCGTCGCCGGGCTGTCCGAAAACATCCGGGTCAAAAGCATTATCGGCCGTTTTCTCGAGCATGCACGGATCTATTGCTTCGGCCGCGGCGAGCCGCTTCCTTCGCCGCGCGCCGCAGTCTATATCAGCTCGGCCGACATGATGCCGCGTAACCTGGACCGCCGTGTCGAAGCTATGATTCCGATTCTCAACGCCACGGTTCACGAGCAGGTTCTCAATCAGATCATGGTCGCCAACTTGAAGGACAATCAGCAAAGCTGGCGGATCAAGGGCGACGGAACGTCGTCGCGAGTCGTGCCCGGGCCGGGTGAAGAACCGTTCAATGCCCACAAGTACTTCATGACCAACCCCAGCCTGTCAGGCCGCGGTCAGTCGCTTAAAGAGAATTTTCCGCCGCGGTTCGCCGTCAAGGCAAAGCGCTAGGTCAAGGGGACTAAGTGACGAGCTTGCGGCAGGTCTTTGCAGAGCGTTTGAATCCCGCCTCGGGAGAAAGGCTCGCCGTCATCGACATCGGATCGAATTCGGTCCGGCTCGTCGTTTACGAAAGCGCGACGCGTGCTGCCGTGCCGCTGTTCAACGAAAAGATCCTGTGCGGACTTGGCCGGTCCGTCGCGTCCACGGGTCATCTGGGGTCGGAGGCGATCGATCGTGCGCTGAAGGCCTTGCAGCGCTTCAAGTCGATCAATCGCATTCTCAAAGTTCGCAACGTCAAGGCGATCGCAACCGCTGCCGTGCGTGAGGCCAAAGACGGCGCCGACTTCATTGCCAAGGGCGAGAAGGCGGCAGGTGCTGCTATCGAAGTGCTGTCGGGCGAGCGTGAAGCGCAACTCGCCGGCGAGGGCATTCGCATGGGCTTCTTTGAAGCCGATGGCGTGGCCGGCGATCTCGGTGGCGGCAGCCTGGAACTGATCGATATCCGCGGTTCTGCTCAAGCCGATGCGTCGACCCTGCCGCTCGGCGGCCTGCGGTTGATCGATCAGACCGGAGACAAGATCGACAAGGCGGTCGAGATCGTCGATCAGCAGATCGCAAAACTCGCTTGGCTTGCGAAGGGCCGCGGCCGGCCGTTCTACGCCGTTGGCGGAACCTGGCGCGCGCTGGCGCGACTACACATGGATCAATCGAGCTATGCGCTGCGCGTCATGCAGGGCTACACCGTGCCGACCCGCGCGATGACCAGTTTCTGCGAAAGCCTGCGCCGGACGCGTAGGCTTTCTGAGATCGCCGGCATGAGTGACGTCTCGCGCGCCCGGCGTGAAGTGCTGCCCTATGGCGCGCTGGTTCTGGAACGGCTGTTGAAACAATTGCAGCCGTCGGAAGTCGTCTTCTCGGTGTTCGGTATTCGCGAAGGGCTGCTGTACAGCATGCTGCCGCCGGGCGAACGGCGCAAAGATCCGCTGCTGTCTTTCTGCGAAGATTTTGCCAGGCTCCGGTCGCGCTCGGTCGAACACGCCCACGAGCTGTGCTACTGGACCGACGCGTTGTTTACCCGCCAGGGGCCGGCCGAAACGCCGGAGGAACGGCGCTTGCGGCATGCCGCTTGTCTGCTGTCCGACATTGGCTGGCGCGCGCACCCGGATTATCGCGGTGAGCAGAGTCTCGACAAGATTGCGCACGCTGGGCTTGCCGGTATCGATCATCCCGGTCGTATCTTTTTGGCGCTGGCCGTCTATTTCCGACATGCAGGAGCCGATACCGGTGGCCATGCCAAGTTTCCAGAACTGCTGATTGGCGCGGTCAACCGGCGCGTCCAGAAGCGAGCGCGGATTGTCGGCGCAGCACTCAGAACCGCCCACATGGTCTCAATTGGCATGCCGGGGGTGATCGGGTCGACGCCCCTCAGTTATCATGGCCAGAAGCTTGTCTTGACGCTGCCGCGGCGGTACGCCGATCTTGATGGCGAGCGGCTCGACCGGCGGCTCGATGCTCTGGCCCGGCTGGTCGACCGGACGGGTGACGTGCGACTGGCCTGACACGTCGCCTGCAGATTGTCGCTTTTACCGCATCGGAACGGCCTCAAATCGATCCAGACTCGGTTATAGATGGTGGCACTGGGGCTAACTTGGGCAATGGACTGGCCGCATGGCTGACGATCCTTATCAGGTGCTCGGAGTGTCGCGCGCAGCCTCGGACGAGGATGTGCGCAAGGCCTATCTGAAGCTTGTCAAAGAGCTTCACCCCGACATCAATCCGTCGCGCGCCGCCGAAGACCGCTTCAAGAAAGTTACGTCCGCTTTCGATCTGCTGGGCGATAGTGATAAGCGCCGAAAGTTTGATCGCGGCGAACTCAATGCCGCCGGCGAAACGCTCAATCGTGGGTATCGGGCACACGCTGAGGCTGGCCAGGGTGGCGGCCAGGGTGGCAGTCCGGGCGGAGGAGCGGGTTGGAACGGCGGGTTCTCCGGCTTTGATTCCGACAATCCGTTTTCCGATATTTTCTCCGGCCTGCGCGGTGGCCGACCGGGATCGGGACCGGCGCCGCGCCGCGGTCAGGATGTCCGCTACACACTCGACGTCGATTTTCTCGAAGCCGCCAACGGCGCGAAGAAACGCGTGACACTGCCGGGCGGTGCGACGCTCGACCTTGCGGTCCCTGCCGGGGCCAATGACGGGCAGGTGCTGCGTCTCAAGGGAAAAGGCCATGCCGGACAGCCCGGCGCCGACGCCGGCGATGCGCTGATCGAACTCAAGGTGCGCGCCGACCCGCTGTTCAAGCGCAGCGGCAACGATATCCTCTGCGAGGTGCCGGTCACGCTCGATGAAGCGATCCTGGGCGCAGCAATCGAAGTCGCGACGCTGACCGGCCGGGTGCAATTGACATTGCCGAAGGGCACAAGTTCGGGCCGCGTTCTGCGGCTCAAAGGCAAGGGCATCGCAAATCCGTCGAGCGGCCCGCCGGGCGACTTGCTGGTGACGATCCGCATCGTGTTACCCGACGTGATCGACGACGACCTGGCGGCATTTATTCAATCGTGGCGGCAGACAAGAGCATACGACCCCGGCCGCAAATAGCGGCCTCACCGGTCAGGACTCAATCAGAACTCAAGTCGTGCCCGGAATGACCTGAACTTCGCCGTTCTTGAGCGTCAGAGCCAGTTCGCCACGCTTCAAGCGCAGCGCATCCTCGCCAAAGATTTTGCGCCGCCAGCCCTTGAGCGCCAGAACGTCGGGCTCGCTTTCGGCGGCAATCCGCTCGAGGTCGTCGGCATCGGCAACCATGCGCGGCGCGACGCGATGCTTGGCGGCCGCCGACTTCAACAGCACTTTCAGCAACTCCACGGTCGCGCCGGTCTCCGCCGACATCGGCCGCCCGTTCTCGACGTGGGGCAAAGTCTGGGCATCGCGATCGAGCCCGCGTTTGACAATCTCGATAATGTCCTTGGCGCGTCCCGACCGCGAGAAGCCATCGCTCAACGTCCGCAACTGGCCAAGCTGCTCGGTCGATGTCGGTGCCTGATTGGCTATGTCGTACAGCGCTTCGTCGCGCAGGATCCTGTTGCGTGGCACATCCTGGCCCTGTGCTAAGCGCTCGCGCCAGGCTGCCAACTCGACCAGCACGCTGAACGATTTGCGGTTCTTGACCCTGAGTTTCAGCCGTTTCCAGGCATCCTCGGGCTTGGTTTCGTAGGTCGTGGGCGACAGCAGGTCGGACATATCGTCGTCGAGCCAGTCCTTGCGGCCCGATTTGTCGAGTTCCCGGGCAAGGTGGCGATAGACGTCGCGGAGATGCGTAACGTCGCCAAGCGCGTAGGTCAGCTGCTTATCCGACAGCGGCCGCCGGCTCCAATCGGTGAAGCGGGACGACTTGTCGATGTCGTGTCCGGTGATCGACTTGACGATGTTGACGTAGCTGACGCTTTCGCCAAACCCGCAGACCGACGCCGCAACCTGCGTGTCGAACACGGGGCCCGGGATTAGACCGGCTTCGGCGTAGACGATTTCAATGTCCTGGCGGGCGGCATGAAAAACCTTGAGAACGCGCGCATCGGCCATCAACTCGTAAAATGGTTTGAGTTCTAGCCCGTTGGCGAGCGGGTCGACGATCGCCTCATGTCCCTCGCACGCCAACTGGATCAGACAGAGCTGCGGCCAGAACGTTTGTTCGCGCAAAAACTCGGTGTCCACGCACACGAACTCGGCCGCGGCAAAGTCCCGGCAGGCGTCTGCAAGTTCGGCAGTCGAAGTGATGACACGCATTGAGTGGCTTGGTGAGCGACAATTTCAGAGAGATGGATTTATCGGAGTGACTGGTCGTTGTCTGACCGGCCGGCTGGAAGTTGCTTCAAACTTTATCGAACCGGTTATCTCCCTCTTTGCCATGCGAACGAAAACCCGATCCATTGATCACGAATGCTAGCGGCATGTAAACCTCGGACGTTCCAAATAGCTCCGGAAAGTTGCGACCACGCCGCATTTCAGCGGTGGGGATCAAGCGCTGACCGCCGAGGGTTATGGGATGGCCTCATTTTCAAGCTACGAGCAGCTCCTTCTCGAGCTTGTCAATCGCGCGCGGCTGGACCCCAACGGTGAGGCCCAGACGTATGGCATTGCCCTCAATGCCGGCCTGCCGGCTGGCACGTTGAGCGGCGTTGCCAAGCAGGTGCTGGCGCCGCAGTCGCTGCTCAACAATTCCGCTCGCGGCCACAGCCAGTGGATGATCAACACCGATATTTTCAGCCACACGGGCGCCAGTGGTTCCGATCCCGGCCAGCGCATGACCTCGGCCGGTTATCAGTTCGGCGGCGACTTTTGGACGTGGGGTGAAAATATTGCCTGGACCGGAACGACGGGGACGCCGAATGTCGGGCAGTCCACGGCCGAGATCCACGGCAATCTGTTCAAGAGTGCCGGTCATCGCCTTAACATTCTAAACGGCGATTTCCGCGAACTCGGCGCCGGCGTTCTGACCGGTGCCTTCACCTCGCAAGGCTCCGCTTACAACTCGGTCATGGCGACCGAGAACTTCGCCACGTCCGGCTCGAAAGCCTACATCACCGGCGTTGCTATCCGTGATGCCGATTTCGACAATTTCTACGACATCGGCGAGGGGCGCTCTGGGATATCGGTGGTCTTCAAGGCCGGCGCCGCAGTTGTCGGCAGCACTGCAACCCAGGCCGCCGGTGGATACGCTTTTGCTGCCGACAACACCAACGTGTCCGTTACGTTTTCGGGCGGCGGTCTCGCCGCATCTGTGACCGCGACGATTGCCGGTGGAGAGCAAAATGCCAAGGTCGATCTGTCGGGCGACAACAAAATATTGTCGTCGGCCTCGACCACGCTTGAAGCCGGAGCCGTTTCGCTCAAGCTGCTCGGCGTCGCCCACCTCAATGGCTTCGGCAATTCTGCCAACAACAGCCTGGAGGGCAACAAGGGCAACAACTATTTGAACGGCAACG
>JANORU010000501.1:0-2242 GCA_031415475.1 Hyphomicrobium sp. | reverse complement strand
GGCGCATCCATCGCCGCCGCGGCGTCCGCCTTCACCGGGCGCACCAACAACAGCTCGGCGCTGCCGCCGGTGCCCCGCTTCTTGCCCAACAGCCGCGCGGGAATGGTGCGGGTGTCGTTGAGCACGACGTCAATCAGCTCGCATTCCGTATGGACGCCATTATTGAGCCGGTTGGACGCGACCTCGCGGCGATCGGCAGCCTCTCTCCAGCCTCTCAGGCATTGATCCAACGCATCATCACGACAAAGAATGGTGAGAAACAAACCGTCGCTGCCAAAATCTGGAAACCAGATGGCACACTTGCCTACGATACGGTCGCCGGAGGCGCTGTCGCGCCCGGCCAGAGCGCCGACGCGCCACCAGAGTTGCCAAGAGCACTCGCCGGCAACGTGACGTTTGCCTACAACGACACCGGCCGGGACCACCTGGTTGCCATGGCGGAAATGTTCGGTGTGCCGCTGTTTGAGATCCACGCCCCGATCCGATCGAGTGATACGGGCGATGTGGTTGGCGTGGTCGAGTTCTACCAGAACGCCCAACAACTTCAGGCCGATATCGCCGCCGCCAAACGCAACACGTGGGGAGTGGTCGGACTAACCGGGCTTGGCATGTTCACGATCCTGTTTGGCTTGGTCCATAGCGCCAGCCAACTGATCGATCAGCAAAATGCCACGCTCAAGCAGCGCGTTGCCGAACAACTCACTCTAACGGCGCAAAGCGAGCAATTGAGTCAGAAATTACAGCAGGCCAGCCGCCACGCCAGCGAAAGCAACGAAAGGTTTCTCCGCCGCGTAGGGTCCGACCTCCACGACGGCCCTGCCCAGCATCTTGCACTCGCACTCTTGAAGATGGACGAGGTGGCGCGCTTCGTCACGTCGGGCACCGAAGACGATAAGGAGCACGCCGCCCCAGCCCTGGCCATCGTTCGCCAAGCGACGGCGGATGCGATGAAGGAAATTCGCAACATCTCGTCCGGTCTTGCGCTGCCGGAGTTGCAAAAGATTTCACCGAAGGATGCCTTGCTGATCGCAGTGAAATCCCACGAGCGGACAACGGGCTCGCCAGTCAAAGTCGATCTTGCACCGCTGCCGCCGCGACTGCCGCTGCCGATCACAATCTGCTTGTTCCGGTTTGCCCAAGAGGGTCTGAACAATGCCTTCCGCCACGCCGGAGGACGCGACTTGTCGCTCTCGGCCCGCGTCGAGGGCGCAACGCTCGAGGTTGAGGTGGAGGACCACGGACCCGGCTTTTCGCCTGAAAAACTCACAACCTCTGGTGATCACCTTGGCCTCACGGGCCTCGACCATCGCGTCAGTTCGCTGGGCGGAACCTTTCAAGTTCATTCACAGCCCGGTCATGGTACAAGACTGATCGTTAAGTTTGATCTTCCCGTTTCGAGGTTACAAGGTGGCTGATTTAATTCGCATTGCCGTTGTCGACGATCACCCGCTGCTTCGCGATGGGGTGGTGAGTACGCTATCGCGCGAAAAGGATTTTGAGGTGATTGACGTCGGCGCGTCGGCAGATGACGCGCGCCGGATCGCCAAAGAGAAAATGCCCGACGTAATCCTGCTCGATATCTCGATGCCCGGTGGCGGCATCGAAGCGGCGAACTCGATCATCGCCGCCCATCCGGCCATCAAGACCGTCATGCTGACTGTATCCGAGCGCGAAGAGGATCTCACCCGGGCGATGCAAGCGGGTGTCCACGGCTATGTCTTGAAGGGCATTACCGGCAGCGATCTGGTCAACACCATCCGCACAGTATCGCGCGGGGAAACCTACATCACGCCGCAGTTCGCCGCCCGTTTGCTGTCGAGCATGAACCGCAAGCCCAGTGCCGATCACGGCCAAGCCAGGAACGACCCTCAATTGACGATGCGCGAAGAGCAGATCCTGCGCGAGGTGGCCGCCGGGCAGACGAACAAGGAAATTGCCCGCAAACTGTCACTCAGCGAAAAAACCATCAAACACTACATGACGAACGTTTTGCAGAAGCTTCAAGTTCGCAACCGGGTCGAGGCGGTGATCGCCATGCAGAAAAACAACCGGTCGCGGCTTGAATGAAGGCCGTCAACGCGCTTGTCTATCGAAAATTCAATTGGTCACGTCTTGATCTTCGCCGCCGCCGCCGGGCGTCCTATCCCGGCCGAGCGTGAAGATTTCGGGTTGGCCGCCACGGCCGGGAAACCGGTATTCGTAGGCGGCACCCCACGGATCGAGCAGCCCGCTCGACCGCTTG
>JANORU010000500.1:0-2054 GCA_031415475.1 Hyphomicrobium sp. | reverse complement strand
GCCGCCGCCAACAAGGCGACGCTGGTGTCGCTGATGGGCATCGACGCCGCGCATATCAAACTGGCCGAAACAGAAGCGGCGGCGCGCGACGCACTTGCGCCATTCGGGGATCGCGCGAGAACGTTGTGCGAGGCGGCCGAGTTCATCGTCAAACGGCAGAGCTGAGCGCTTAAAGTAGTGACGCTCGCTAGTCCTTCGCGCCCTTGCGGCCAAGCGCGCGGACGGCCGCCACTTCTCGCGCCCACTCCTTGAACGGCCGCGCCGGCGTGCCGCCCATACGAGCGCCCGGCTCGACATCGTTTTTGACGTGCGCCATGCCGGCAATTTGAGCGCCGCTGCCGACTTTGACGTGGCCGATCACGCCCGACCGTGCGCCCATCACCACGAAGTCGCCGATTTCGGCCGATCCGGCGATGCCGCTCTGGGCGACGATGATGCAATGGCGGCCGATGATGACGTTGTGGGCGATCTGCACCAGATTATCTATCTTGGTGCCCTCGCCGATGACCGTATCGGACAGTGAGCCGCGATCGATGGTCGTGTTGGCGCCGATTTCGACGTCATCGCCGATCGTCACGCGGCCGATCTGGGGCACCTTAAGATGGCCGCTCGAACTCATCGCAAAGCCGAAGCCGTCCTGACCAATGCGGACGCCCGAATGGACGATGACGCCATTGCCGAGAATGGCATGGGTGACGGTTGCGGCCGGGCCGATGAAGCAATCATTGCCGATGGCGACGCGATAGCCGACGACGGCACCAGCGGCGATCGTGGTGCCGGCTCCGATGGTCGCTTCGCGGCCGACCACAGCACCCGGTTCGACGACCACACCTTCCGCGATTTTGGCGGTCGGATGTATGAGGCCGTTGGCTCGATCAGCGGCGCCCCCCGAGACCTTGCTGCGCAACGCGTCGGCATAGAACAGTGAAAGAGCCCGGGCGAACGTCGTGTACGGCGCGGTCGAGGCCAGGCCATACGTCCCGGTCGGCAGACGTTGCGCGAAATTGCCGGCCAGAATGCAGGCGCCGGCCTTGGTCGTCGCCAATTGATCGATGTATTTTCTGTTTTCGAAGAACGTCAGATGGCTGGGGCCGGCATCGCGCAGCGCACGCACGTCGTCGATCATGAACTGACGATCATAGGCCCCATCCAACTGGACGCCGATTTTCTCGGCCACTTGAAGCAAAGAAAACGGTCCAGCGCGATTGAAAAAACCCAAGTGCTGCATGGTCACTCCAAAGCCGGACAACTGTCGTTGGCCGCCGCTACATCTGGCGCATCGGGCTGACGTGCTATCCCAGCCGAGGGTGTTGGGATCATCGAGGCGCTTTTTTGCCTAGCACGATTAGCCGGGGGTGTGGATGAATTACCGGCCGAAAGTTGCTTTCGACGCGCCCCCAGTAGAACACATTTTGTTCGGCAAGGTTAAGGCAGCGGGGTCATTAACGCATGTCGTCTTGTGAGCCGGTAGCGCTGCCCCGCAGTGACGTGAGACGTCTACCCGGCAGCCTTGACCCGCTCACCCGGTGGCAGGCCTTTGGCATAGCGGCTTTCGATATATTCCTCGACGATTCCTTTGAACTCATCGGCGATGCGGGCGCCGCGACCGATGCTGACCGAACCGCAACCCGCTAGGCCCATACCGTGGTTCGGTGTCCGCCCCAGCTTGTTATTCGAAATGGCGCCCTTAAACGCTCACAGCAAGAATTGAATTTGATGACTAGCTTCTTCTATTAGCCGTCGCTCATTACTTCTGCTGGTGCCGCTCTAAGGCTACCAGAAAATGTCTCAGAAGCGGCTCCGTGATCTGCGACTGCTCACGGTACTGTTCGCCTCCATTGAATTCGAATAATTCGCCACCGTCTGCATTCTCATAATATTTCAGGATTCGCCCCTTCTGAGGGCCGCCCAGATAGATGTTGATATGCTCGTCGTAATCTTTGTAGGAAATTTTTTGAAGCGTTGAACCGTCGACACGTCCCGCGAGTGACTGTGACAACGAAATCAAGCAGAACTGAAAGACCTCGTACTCGCGTTCTGTCACTGTCTGAACT
>JANORU010000499.1:0-3502 GCA_031415475.1 Hyphomicrobium sp. | reverse complement strand
CGCAGTTCTCCGGCGACTTTATGAAACCCGCTCGCACCAATGAATTTGAAATCCTGATTGTTCGCCGCCAGGGAATTGGCGTCGATGGTTCTGAGATCGATATCGTCGACTGCGTGCGTGAAGTCGCCTATGTAATCCGGCGTCCCACCCTGGGGTCCAAAGTCGGGCAGATGATTGAAGTCGAAAATATCCTTGCCCGATCCACCGAACATGACATCTCGTCCAGCCCCGCCGATCAGCACGTCACCATTGGCGCCACCCAACAGAACGTCTCTGCCCGCACCGCCGGCGAGCACATCGCTGTCGGTGCCGCCGAGCAGAACATCATCTCCGCCAAACCCGTCGATGCGGTCGTTACCACCATGGCCGCGCAGCTCGTCGGTACCGATGTTGCCGGCTATGACGTCGCGGCCGCTGGTGCCATCGAATTCGATTTTCACGAGCCGCTCGGAGTCTCCTGACGTCACGCTGATTGCCAGCATCTGGCCGATACCCCTGGCGTAGGATTTTATTTCCAGAGCCGAGGGCTCCAGAGGGGTGTAGTCGCGCGTCTGAAGTACATTGCCGACAGACCCGTAGGGAACATCGGCAAATCCGGTCACGCTCAGCACATCGGCCCGGTCCTCGGCTATGCCCGGCGCATTTTCCTGAGCATAGGTTTGGCCGACCTTCGGATTGGCCTGCATGATGATGCCGGGTTGAGCGCCGTTGACGCCGGCCAGCCACGATCCGTTGGTGTTGATGACTTGACCGTCCTCCAGGTTCTGCACGGCTTCGCCGAAATACCAGACGTTGCCGGCCTTATCCTGGGCGAAATAATCAAAAGTTCTCTCGTGCAATTGGCCGTCGGCAAACGCCTTGTCGAGAACGACGATGCATTCGACCCCCATGACCATTTTGGTTTCGCGCGTGACTTCGAACCGCACGCTCTCGGTGCCGTCCGGGCTCTTATAGACGAGTGTCGTGCCGGGCTTCAGCGGCAGGTACGGGTTGGTAATGCCTTTGACGAAGTCTGCAGGATTGATGGTCATGTCAGAGGTCCTTGGCTGTTGTCGGTTGGGTGACGACGGCCAGCGAATTCCCGTGACCCACCAAGCCCGCACGCTCGCATGGATCTGAATCTGTCAGCCGGATGATGAACGTTGCAGCCCGTCGTGGACCGCACCTTCAAAGGGCTCTACGTGGTGAGCCGCAAAATTCTTTCAAAACTTCACGAGTGCGGATTTTCAGCGAACGCGACGCTTATCCTCGCCGCCGCATTAACGCGGCCTCGTCAATCCCAATCCCCAATGGATTGCGCGCGGAATGTTGAAGGGCCGGTTCTGACGCCCTTAATCGAAACATCCTCTTCGGAGCCGAGTGGTTCATCAAGTGAAACCTTCGCGCCCTGCACATCCACAGTCCACGTCTGGCCTTTGAAATCCTTGATCGTCAGTGTTGATTTACCATCGAAGCTGACCGCCGGTCCCGCCAGCCAGCCCTTGTCCGGATCGGCGAGCGCCTTGTCCGCCATGCGGGTCAAGCGCTCGTAAGCCGGCAACCGGGCCGAGAGAAAGTTGTGCGTGCGTTCTCCAGCACCGGCATGATGCAGCAAAGCCCCCAGACCTACACTCAACGCCAGAACGCCGGCAGCAAATGAGACCATGCGGATGCGGTACCCGCGCGGCGTTTGACGTAAGGCTAGTGACGCACTGACGGTGCAGACCGCAACTGTCGCCAGCCAAATCAGCGGCAAGACCTGCGAAATATCGTCAAACGGCATCTCGTCGAAGCCACGCCCACCGGTCTGGACAAAGTCCGTCACGGCAAAAATCAGGACCGCGACCGACACCGCACCGAGCACTATCGAAAGGACCGCAAGCGTCCAGAACACCGAGCGTTTGGCCAGAAAATAGCTATAGGGACGCGGCGCAAGCCCGCGCTTGCCGATTTCCTCCAACACTCGTTTCTCGAGTTCGCTCACGTCCCGTCCTTCATAACAGCCCTTTGGCGATGGCCTTGTCCAACGCCGCTCTCAACTGCTTGGTGCCCCGACTGATCAGCGTTGCCACAGTGCCGCGCGGCAGCTCCAGAATATCGGCAATCTCATCGTAGCCCTTATCTTCGAGGTAGCGCAGCATTAACGCTTCCCGGTAGCGCGGGTCCATGCTGTGGATGGCCGCGCCGATCTGCTCTCCCATACGCGCGCGATCGTAAAGTTCTTGCGCGGTAATGTGATCCGACATGCGTTCGAGTAACAAAATTGCATCGTCGCCGGTGACCAGCGGCGCCTCGACCTTCTTCTTGCGCAGCACATTGATCGCTTCGTTGCGGGCGATCCGGTAAATCCACGGTCCGAACGCGCGACGGCCGTCAAAGTCGCGAAGATTGATGTAGGCTTTGAGGAAGACCTCTTGCACGACATCGTCGGCGGCCTGCTCGTTGCGGCCGAGGATGCGGCGGACATAGCGGCCAAGAACCGGCTCCCAGCGCCGCACCAGCACAGCGTAGGCGCTCGCGTTGGCCAAGGCCGCGACGACGAGTTCGTTGTCTGATGGTGACGCCTGATCCTGCACGCACTGATCCGGCCGCTGATTGGGGTCTCCGGTCTTGCCTGCCATCGTGACAAATCCATGGCCGCCGCAAACCGCCCGGCTGCAGCCACCCGGTTGCAGCCGCCGCCGGGCTGTCAGAATTCGATCAGCATGCCGGTCATCAGTGTCTCGAGCGCGGTTAACGGCTGCGAGATCGCCTGCCCGCCGGGCGCATTCGAGACATCGATCGCGGCGTCGAAGTGCCGGTAACTCAGATAGAGTTTGACGTTCGCTTCATCGAACTCTTGCACCACGCCTGCCCCCCAAACCTGCGCCTCGCTGCGTGAAACGAAGCACGCTGAACCTGAACTATTGCAGGCTTCGCCCGCTCCAAAGCCGTCGAGTCCTTGCAGTTTGCCTGCATCGGCATCCGCTCCCAGAAAATCTGAAAACTGCCCGAACTCGGCATAGACAGCCGTCATCCCGGCCGGAACGACGGCGCCCTGCCAGCCCACTTTCGAATAATAGAAATGCGGCTCGTCCGGACGCCCCTCACGGCCATCCGCCAGCGCGACGGATCGCAGATACGTGCGCTGCCCGCCCGCGACTGTCAGGCTCAAGCCCGAGGCCAGGTGCAAAATGGAGACCGAACCTGAGATGGTCCGGTGGTCAATCAGACCTTCGGCCTCCCCCTGTTGGTTTTCATTGACCGCCAGCGCCGCCGCAATTTGCAACGTCTGATCGAACGTTCGATGATACCCGATACCGGCATTCCAAATATCGTCCTCGCCCCACAGCGCCGAAAATGACGCGCCGGCAAAATTAGGTGAGCTGTAGGTGACGACATTGCCGTCGGGCTCGTCCAGACTGTCGATCACATCGTCCCATTTGAGCGCGAGCAGTCCGCCAGCATCGCTCACCCCTCCCCGGCGCAGAAAAAATCCTCCGCCGACATCGGTGACGGGATAGGCCAGCAATTGCGCGGCAAG
>JANORU010000498.1:0-2166 GCA_031415475.1 Hyphomicrobium sp. | reverse complement strand
CGCGCCGTGACGCAACGCCGGTTCGTTATGTCTCAGTTGTCGGTTGGGGAGGGGTTAAGTCAAATGACAAGCCGTTCATACCGCTGCGCTTGGCGATAAGGTTGGCGAATGAGTGCGATTAGCGGGAGTTGGCGCGAGCGGACCGGGTCGAAGACTTGGGTTAATTTTCGTCGCCGGCAATTTGGTCTTCGTAGGACTCGCCTTTGTTCATGGCCTCGATGGCGGTCAGTAAGGATTTTGTGCAGCGGCCCAGCGGCCCTTCGAGGCCGTCGGCAGACGCATCGCCTGCCGCAACGGCTGGATCGTAGTTCTTAGCGCAGAACTCCTGCTGCTGGCGGGCAAGTTCGGCTTGGCTGACCTTGGCGACGCGGTCCGGATCGTTGATCAGCGGCGTCACGTCGGCAACCTGGGCCTCGCCCGGCGTTCCTGGAACAGGCAAGCGCGCGGTATCGGGCGGCACGATGATAGGTGTGCGAGCGGCAAGCTTGGGGTCTGCACCCTTAGCCGCTTTGTTGACGCCAAGCGCATCGAACACGCCACCATTGAATTCGATGTCGTCCATTGCACAGCCGCCGAGCACGACGGCGCCGACGGCTGCACAGAGTGCGAACCAAGGTTTGCGGCGCTGGGCGTTCACGGCCATCTTGCGGTATGTCCTTAGGCTTCGAAGAGCGGCAGAAAAACCAAACGGACTCAAGGGTTATGACGGCTTTGCGGCGTCATTGCGACTCGCAATGAAGGAGTCATACAAGAGCACGATGACCCCAGCAACTATAGCAATATCGGCGATGTTGAAGATGTACCAGTAAAACCCGAAGGCATGGAGGGAGTAAAAGTCCGCCACCCCCCCGAGAAGCACCCGGTCGATGGCATTGGCCAGGGCGCCGCCGATAATCAGGCCGATCGCCCAGGCCATGGCCCGATTCTCGCCCGTGCGCGCCAGCCATATCCACAGGCCGAACGACGCCACCACGGCAAAGGCTGTCAGCCCTAACTGCCAGGAATAGCTATCAGAATCGAACATCGAGTAGCTGACACCGGTGTTTTTGACGAACACCAGGTCGAGGAACGGCGTCAGGGCGACCCGGCCTTTGCCCTCGATCTGGTAAACGGCCAGCAGCCACCATTTGTTAGCCTGATCGACCACCAGCGTCACCAGCGCCACCCTGAGCGCCAGCCGCGACCACGGCCCCCACAGCCACGAAGGGGCGGGGGTGGTGTCAGCGGGAGCCATCAGACCGTGCCCCGGGCATCGATTTCGCGCATGGCGGCGGCATCGCGGGCCGAGAGGTCGGGGTAGTCGGCGTCCGAGCCGACGTCCGTGGTGATGCGCCAGGAGCGGGCGCACTTGGTGCCCTCGGCTGAGTGGAAAACGACGCCGACGCCCGGCGTATTCGGCATGGCGAACGCACCGTTGGGCGCCTCGCCGGCCGCAACCGTGATCGCCGACGTGATGCACACTTCCGCCATGTCGAGGCCGTCGAGGCCACTCATCAAATCAGGATCGGAGACATAAACGGCCGGCGCGGCTTCGAGCGATGAGCCGATCTTCTTGTTCGCCCGTTCGAGTTCGAGCGCGCCGGTGACGACCGACCGGACCTCGCGCACGCGGTCCCACTTGGCGGCCAGATTATCGTCGCGCCATTCGCGCGGGATTTTCGGGAAGCCTTCGAGATGCACGCTTTCCGCGCCGTGCGGCTTGTACAGCAGCCACGCTTCCTCGGCCGTGAACGACAGGATCGGCGCCAGCCACTTGATCAGCGTTTCGCACAGCCGGTCGACGACCGTCAGCGCCGCTTTGCGTTTGAGGCTCGACGGCGCTTCGCAATAGAGCGCGTCCTTGCGGATGTCGAAATAGAACGCCGACAATTCGGTGTTCATGAACTGCGTTAGCAGCCCGACGACCTTGCGGTAGTCGTACTCCTCATACGCGCGGCGGATTTCGGGATCGAGTTCGGCAATCCGGTGCAGCATCAGCCGTTCGAGTTCAAACGGCTTCATGGCTTTGAACGCCACTGCTTCCGCCGGATTGAAGTGGGCCAGCGCGCCGAGCATCCAGCACAGCGTGTTGCGCAGCTTGCGATAGGTCTCCGAAAACGTTTTCAGGATTTCAGGGCCGATGCGCAGATCGTCCGAATAATCGGATGCCGCAACCCACAAGCGCAG
>JANORU010000497.1:0-4520 GCA_031415475.1 Hyphomicrobium sp. | reverse complement strand
GCCGAAGACCGCGATCAGCCCAACATCCGGGGTGCAACTGGCCAAGTTTAATGCGCCGCACGGGGCACCACGAACGCAGTCGGAGCCAGACTGCCCGGCCGAGGCTGCATGTGGTCGCAGGACCAGGATTTGCGGGCATTTCGCGCCTCAAAACCACCCGACAGCGGTAGACGACGCGGCAATCCCCCGATATTGCTGCCCGGCAAGATAAGCAGTGTGCCAAGTCTCAGCGGCCAACGCTAAGTCTCCGGCCAGCATCGCGCTTTTGGGGTGATAACAGGACATGACCACGGCCAAGACTTCGCCGGCCCAAAAGGCCGCTGCTGATTACCGGACAATGGCCAACGCCATTCGCGCGCTCGCCATGGACGGCGTGCAGAAAGCCAACTCAGGCCATCCCGGAATGCCGATGGGCATGGCCGATGTCGCCACCGTGTTGTTTGCCGAAGCGCTGAAGTTCGATCCCACCCATCCCGATTGGCCCGACCGCGACCGGTTCGTGCTGTCAGCCGGTCACGGATCGATGCTGCTCTATTCGCTTCTTCATCTCACGGGTTATCCCGGCATGACGATGGCGGAGCTTGCGAACTTCCGTCAGTTGGGCTCCAAGACCGCCGGCCATCCCGAGCACGGCCACGCCGCCGGAATTGAAACCACCACTGGTCCCCTCGCTCAGGGCATCGCCAACGCCGTCGGCATGGCGCTCGCCGAGCGGCTGTTGAACGCGCGCTGCGGCGACGATCTTGTCGACCATCACACTTATGCGATTGCCGGTGACGGCTGCCTGATGGAAGGCCTCAGCCACGAAGCCATTTCGCTGGCCGGTCATTTGAAGCTCGGCCGGCTGATCGTGCTGTGGGACGACAATTCGATTTCGATCGATGGCGCGACGAGCCTGTCCGTTTCCGACGACCAGATCGCCCGCTTCAAGGCGTGCGGCTGGAACACGGCGAGCATCGACGGTCACGATACAACCGCCATCTCTGCCGCGCTCGCCAAGGCCAAGGCCGATCCCTCCAAGCCCTGGCTGATCGCCTGCAAGACCATCATCGGCTATGGCGCGCCGACCAAGCAGGGCACCAAGGACACGCACGGCAGTCCGCTCGGTGCCGACGAAATCAAAGGCACGCGCGAAAAGCTCGGCTGGTCCTCGCCGCCGTTTGAAGTTCCGGACGATGTCAGTGCTGCGTGGGACGTAGTTGGCGCGCGCGGTGCGGCCACTCAAAAAGCATGGGCCGCAAAATTCGCCAAAGCCGATGCGCCAACCAAAGCGCTGCTCGGCGGCGCATCGCGCGATAAGGACATTGTCGCGGCCATCGCAACCGCCAAAGCAGAATTCGCGGCCGATACAGCCAAGCGCGCCTCGCGGGTCTGGTCGCAGATGACGCTCGAACATCTGATCCCGGCGGTGCCTGAGTTGATCGGTGGCTCGGCCGACCTCACGCCCTCGAACGGCACCAAGACCAAGCACTATGCGCCCGTCTCGGCCGGCAAGTTTTCCGGCAACTACATCCACTTCGGCGTCCGCGAACACGCCATGGCCGCGGCCATGAACGGCCTTGCGCTGCACGGCGGCGTCATCCCATTTGGTGCGACGTTTCTCGTGTTCACCGACTACTGCCGGCCGTCGATCCGCCTGTCGGCCTTGATGGGACAACGGGTCATCTACGTGATGACACACGATTCCATCGGCGTCGGCGAAGATGGGCCGACGCATCAGCCGGTCGAGCATTTGGCAGCGTTGAGAGCCATTCCCAATCTGCAGGTGTTGCGCCCGGCCGACGCCATTGAGACGGCTGAATGCTGGCAGATCGCGCTCACGTCGACTTCGGCGCCGTCGGTTCTGGCGTTGACGCGCGATGCCGTGCCGACGGTTCTGCGCGATAAGGTGTCGGACGACAATCTGTCCGCCAAGGGCGCTTACGTTGTCAGCGGCGGCAAGAAACGCGACGTCACGCTGCTGGCGACCGGCTCGGAAGTCGCCATCGCCGTCGAGGCGGCTGCCAACCTCGCCAAGGATGGGATCGCGGCCGCGGTTGTCTCGATGCCGTCGTTTGAATTGTTCCGCGCTCAGCCCGAGGCCTATCGTCGTGAGGTTCTCGGCACAGCCCCGCGTGTCGCCGTTGAAGCAGCCATCGTTCAGGGTTGGCACGAGTGGCTCGGCGACAATGGCCGGTTTGTCGGCATGGGATCGTTCGGCGCCTCGGCCCCCGCCAAAAAGCTCTACGAGCACTTCGGCATCACGGCGGCCAAGGTGGCGGATACGGCCAAAGGCTTGCTTGCCAAGGCCTGACGTTTGTCCTTGAAGTCTGCTTGCCGGGCCGCACTCGGGCAGCCCGTAATCACGGCCACCGCTCAATGAACCTGACCACCATCAAGACCACCGACGGCCTCGACGTCAAAGGCAAGCGTGTGCTGCTCCGAGCCGATCTCAATGTGCCCGCCAAAGACGGCGTCGTCACCGACGCGACCCGTCTCGAACGGCTCGTTCCCGGCCTGAAGTCACTGATCGAGCGCGGCGCGCGGCTCGCTGTGCTGTCGCATTTCGGCCGTCCCAAGGGTGGCCCTGACAAAGAGAATTCCCTCGCACCCGTTGCCGTTGAACTCGGCAAACTGTTGGGCCAGCCCGTGGCGTTTGCCGCCGATTGCGTGGGCGATGCGGCCGCCGCAACGGTTGCCGGTCTCAGCAACGGCGGTATCGCCGTACTCGAGAATACGCGCTTCCATAAAGGCGAAGAAGGCAACGATCCCGCGTTCGTGGCCGAGCTTGCCAAACTCGGCGACCTGTTCGTCAACGACGCGTTCTCGGCCGCTC
The DNA here is from genome assembly GCA_031415475.1 of Hyphomicrobium sp. Lineage (GTDB taxonomy): Bacteria > Pseudomonadota > Alphaproteobacteria > Rhizobiales > Hyphomicrobiaceae > JAGVSR01. The sequence goes on along the minus strand of JANORU010000497.1, from coordinate 1,705 downwards.
ATCGCGCGCACGCCTCGACTGAAGGCCTCGCACGGGTGCTACCGGCCTATGCCGGGCCGCTAATGATGGAAGAGATCACCGCACTGAAGAATGCGCTCGAAGCACCCAAACGGCCGACCGCTGCGGTCATCGGTGGCGCCAAAGTGTCGTCCAAGATCCCGATCCTCACCAATCTGCTCGCCAAGGTTGATAAGCTGATCATCGGCGGCGGCATGGCCAACACGTTCCTGCAGTCGCTTGGCGTGCAGGTCGCCCAGTCGCTCTCCGAACCGGAATTTCATTCGACCGCGCGCGAAATCATGTCGGAGGCCAAGCAGCGCGGCGTCGAAATCGTCTTGCCGACCGACGCCGTGATCGCCCGCGAGTTCCGCGCTGGGGCGGCGCATGAGGTCGTCAACATTCACAAGGTGCCAATCGACGCCATGATCCTCGACATCGGCCCGGCGTCTGTTGCGCGCATGACAATCGCGCTCAAGGAGTGCCGCACTGTTCTGTGGAACGGGCCGATGGGCGCCTTCGAAATCGCGCCGTTTGGCGAGGGCACATTCACTCTGGCGCGTGAGGCCGCGATGCTGACCAAGGCTGGCACGCTGCTGTCGGTGGCTGGCGGTGGCGATACGGTGGCGGCGCTCAACGCCGCGGGTGTCCGTGGCGACTTCAGCTATGTGTCGACGGCCGGTGGCGCATTTCTCGAATGGCTCGAGGGCAAAGACCTCCCGGGCGTCGCGGCGCTCACGGCCTAGCGCTGTGAGACCGGCGCTGAATAGTAACGATACGCCCGCCCGAGCGGTGCTGTTCGATCTCGACGGAACGCTGGTCGATAGCGCGCCGGATATTCATGCTGCGTTGAACCGCGCGCTTGGCGATGAGGGCATCACTCCGGCATCTCTCGCCGACGTCAAATCCATGGTCGGCAGTGGCGCGCGGCGGCTGGTCGAGTGCGCGCTGGGTCAAGACGCGATTGCCGAGCAGCAGGACCGCGTCCTCGCTGGCTTTCTCGCCGCCTATCGGACTGAGCCGGCGACGTTGACCCGGCTCTATCCCGGCGTGCAGGCTGCGTTGATGCGGCTTGGTAACGACGGTGTCAAACTCGCAGTCGCCACCAACAAGCCGCACGATCTGGCCGTCGCGATCCTCGATGCGGTCGGGATTGCAACCCGCTTCGGTGTCATCGTTGGCAGCGTTCCCGGCCTCGCCCTGAAACCCGATCCGGCGATCCTGCGTAAAGCGCTTACCGAACTTGGTGGCACACCCAATCGTGCCGTTATGGTGGGCGACAGCCGGGCCGATGTCGGTGCGGCCAAAGCCGCCCGGTGCCGGTCGATCGTGTTTGGTCATGGGTATAGTCAGCACCCTGTGTCGACCCTCGGCGCCGACGCTGTCTGTTCCGGGTTTGCCGATCTGCCGGGTCTGGTGGCGAGGCTTCTGCCAGTTTGAGTGGCGAATTTGCTAATCCCCCGCGCGGCGCTTATGTCAGGGGCCGGACGCAACAAGGACTGTCATGTTTCCCGAAGCTCATCTCTATCCCGGCGTCGCACTGGCAGGGCTCGTCAGCTTCCTGTCGCCGTGCGTGCTGCCGCTGGTGCCGCCGTATCTCGGCTATCTCGGCGGCGCGACGCTCGATCAGCTGACAGGCGATGAGACTGCCGACCGCGCCGCTTGGCGCCGGGTCGTTGCGGCGTCGGTCGTATTCGTGCTCGGTTTC
>JANORU010000496.1:0-3312 GCA_031415475.1 Hyphomicrobium sp. | reverse complement strand
GGAGCCGCGCCAGCAAAAAGCGCGTGACAGGCCGGGACCCAGACAAGGCTCAATATGAAGAACGCGGCGGACGTACGCGAGCGGTACATCTGCGCCTCTTCACTTCGTTCGTTGCGCGGATGCTTGACTGGGTCCTCGCCTTCGCGAGGATGACAGAGGAGGGGGCTTGGTTAATTGCTGCCAGCAGCGCGATTTGAAAAAATCTTCGCCCCAAAGTTATCCCCGCGCTCCCGCACGCGCTTATCCTCCACCCGTCCCGCATCACTCGGGGCGTCTTCGCGAGACGTTGTGGTGATGGATGCGGGATCAGGATCGGAAGGACACGAGTAGCTCGAACGTTGGGCAACCCTTCCGCGGCGTTCACACCCCCTGCAGCGATGCAGGCACCTGGATTGTCCTGGGTTAAGGGTAGCTCGCTGAGGCCGGGGTAACAGCTCAGACCCCCGGTTAGAAGCCTGTCAAGCGGGGCGTCTCGTTGCCGGTGGCATGCCTCCGGCATGACGCCATCGGCGTATCTTTCGCGAGATGCGCCACAACACTCGGAAGACCGAGGCACCGACGCGCCCCGCTCCCCCGATTTGCCTGCCTCCGGCAGGACCCGAACTGCACTTTGATATCCACGGATCGCAAGATCACGGGCTGCGGAAGCGATTGCAGCTACTCTGTCTTCGCCGCGTCGCGATCCATCCCGCACGTACCTAGAGGTTCGTCATGCGCCGACTCCCCCACACGAACGCCGCAATCGCACCTCGGCCAGATCGCGCTCGAAGCGCTGAGCAGGAGGATGGGTTGGCCGATCTTCGGTCCCTGACGTTTGCGCGCCAGCTGCTTACTGCTTGCGGGCGGACTGGGCTGCCATGATGGCGGCGTCGTGGTACCAGCCCGAGCCATACTCAGCCTTGGGAAATCTTGCGATCTCCCACCGCGCGACCCGCTCCGGCCCATCGCGCCGTTCGTTCATGGTGGCGTTGCGCCAGGCGCGCAGCTCGAAGATTTTGGCGGTCGGTCGTGAAAATTCCATGTGCATCGTATGTCGTCCTCATTCAGAGGGTGCGGCCGCGCCGAACGCGTCGCGCGATTGCCGCATGGTATGCCTATTCGCGTGAATGCCTAATTTAAAAACAGCAATTGCCTATATTATATGCATGCCAGGTTTTGCTTCTTTGGCTAGCATGCCCTTGATGTGAACTCTTTTATCCGCCGCCGGTTCCGTCAATCGAACGGCGCGGAGTGCGACGCGACTTTCATACCTTCAGCACCTCGGCCATCAAACTAGGAGAGACCTGCAATGACGAAGTATAAGCTCGAGTATATCTGGCTCGATGGCTATACGCCGGTTCCAAATTTGCGCGGCAAGACGCAGATCAAAGACTACAGTTCGTTTCCCGAACTCAACGAACTTCCGCTGTGGGGCTTCGATGGCAGCTCGACCATGCAGGCCGAAGGCCGCAGCTCGGATTGCGTGCTGAAGCCCGTACGGATTGTTCCCGACAACCAGCGTCTCAATGGCGCAATCGTCCTGTGCGAAGTGATGATGCCGGACGGAAAAACTCCGCACGCCTCGAACAAGCGCGCGACCATCCTCGATGACGAGGGCACTTGGTTCGGTTTCGAGCAGGAATACTTTTTCTACAAAAACGGCCGCCCGCTCGGGTTTCCTGAAGCCGGATATCCCGCGCCGCAGGGCCCGTATTACACCGGCGTCGGCTACAGCAAGGTCGGCGACGTCGCCCGCCAGATCGTCGAAGAGCATCTCGACATTTGCTTGGCCGCCGGCATCAACCACGAAGGCATCAACGCCGAGGTGGCCAAAGGCCAGTGGGAATTCCAGATCTTCGGTAAGGGCTCCAAGAAAGCCGCCGACGAAATGTGGATCGCCCGCTACCTGATGGAACGGCTGACAGAAAAATACGGCATCGACATCGAGTATCACTGCAAGCCGCTCGGCGCGACCGATTGGAACGGCTCCGGCATGCATGCCAACTTCTCGACCACCTATCTGCGCGAAACCGGCGGCAAGGATTATTTCGAACGGCTGATGAAGGCGTTCGAAGATGCCCGCGCCGACCACATCGCGGTCTATGGGCCGGACAACCACATGCGCCTGACGGGTCATCACGAGACCCAGTCGATCCATCAGTTCAGCTACGGCGTTGCCGACCGCGGAGCCTCGATCCGCGTGCCGCACAGCTTCGTCAACAATGGCTACAAGGGCTACCTGGAAGATCGCCGTCCGAACTCGCAGGGCGACCCCTACCAGATCGCCTCGCAGATCTTGAAGACGATCGCGTCAGTTCCGACGGCCAAGATGTCGGCGGTCGCTTAGAGTGCTTCCGGAAAAGTGCGAAGCGGTTTTCCGATAAGAAGCACGGCATAACAGAGTGCTTCCGGAAAAGTGCGAAGCGGTTTTCCGATAAGAAGCACGGCATAACAGAGTGCTTCCGGAAAAGTGCGAAGCGGTTTTCCGATAAGAAGCACGGCAAACTAAGTAAACTTCAGGGCGTCGGCGTTTGCGCTGGCGCCCTGACAAACGTCATCAGCAAAAAGCCGATGATCAGGAATATCGTGATCGAGGCCATGCCGAGCCGCTGATCGCCGGTCGCGCTTGTCACGCTTGCGACCAGCAGCGGCGCCATGAACGCCGTGACCTTGCCCGAGAAAGCAAACAAGCCAAAATACTGTGTGATCTTGTCGGGCGGCGCCAATCTGGCGAGTAGCGCCCGGCTTGCCGCTTGCACCGGTGCGGCCATCACGCCGACCAGCATGGCGAAGGCCAGGAACACCAACTCACCGGTCGACGAGAACGCCGTCGAGCCGGCCGCCTTCTCGCCGACTTCGGTTGTGAACAGGACATGCGTTTTGTCGACCGAGAGAATGCCAATCGCGCCGGCGAGGATGGCAACGAGCCCCCACAAGATGACGGTCTTTGATCCCGCTCTATCGTCGAGAAACCCGCCGATGATGGCGCCGATCATGCCGGTGACGGTCAGGAAAATGCCGAACAGGCCAAGCTCATAGGCTCCCCAGCCGAACACGGTCGCGCCGTAGATGCCGCCGAACGTGAAGATGGCCGTCAGGCCGTCGGCGTAGATCATGCGTGCAATCAAGAACAGCAGCATGTCGCGATTGGACGGCAGGGATTTGATCGTCTGCCAAAGTTCTGAAACCGCCGAGTGCTGGGCCTTCGATGGATCGGGCGTCTTGGCGACGTCCGGTACGAACAGGAAGAATGGGATCATAAACAGCACGAACCAGATCGCCGAGAACGGGCCGACCAACCGGTCGGCTTCGCGGCTGGCAAGATCGAGCTTT
>JANORU010000495.1:0-1830 GCA_031415475.1 Hyphomicrobium sp. | reverse complement strand
TTTCTTAACGCGAACCGGTGTCCACTTCGCTCGAAAACGCACTACGCGATCCACGGCTGCCCGTCTTTGCCGGGCCGTTGCACCGGCATCAGGCTGCGCGGCACCAGAACCTTGGGCAGAAACCGGCGAATACCACCGACGACGAGCTGGCCCAGGTCGTCGTGGCCGGCGCACGGTGGAATCGACGCGAGGGCGTCGCAGACCAGGGTTTCGAGCCGATCGAGGGCGCCTTTGACGCCGAGTTCGAGCGCGGCATTTGGGCGGCCGAGGATGGCATCGCGTTGCGAGGTCTTGCCGGTGTCGCTCGCTGAGGCGGTGGTATCGGCGATGTCGTCGGCGACTTGATAGGCTTCGCCGAGCAGCCGGCCAAGCGACCGCCAGCGGACCGGATCGGCGCCTGCTGCCGTGGCGCCGGATTCGGTTGCGGCGATAAACAGGGCCCCGGTCTTGGCCTGGTGATAGTCCGCCAGCTTGACGCGCGGCTCGCACTCCCAGGCTTGTCCGGCAGTAATTCCCGATGGGAAACCGACGGCCCGTCCAATGATGCCAATCAACGGCGCGATGCGTTCGGGCGATCCGGCGCCGCTGGCGGCGATGACTTCGAACGCGCGGACGATCAAGGCGTCGCCGGCCAAGACCCCAAGCCGCTCGCCGAACGCGCGGTGCACCGTGGGTTTTCCACGCCGCGTGTCTGCATTGTCGAAACAGGGAAGGTCGTCGTGGACCAGCGACGCACAATGCAGAAGTTCGATGGCCGAGGCCGCACTATCGGTCAGGTCGGGGTCATCGTCCCCGCACGCCTTCGCAACTGCGAGACAGAGCCGGGGCCGGATGCGCGCTCCGCCCGGGAACACGGCATGCTGGATCGCAGCAGCCAACCGCGGTGGGCAGCCCGAGCCCTCAGCTGTCTCAACGGCCTTTGCGAGGCAACTCTCAATCCGAAGCCCATCATCCATGGTCTGCCTCCGTCGCCCCTTGTCAGACTAACTAGGCACATTATGATGTCTACCAAAATGGACACTTCTAGCCCGGCCGTCAACCCGCCTTTGCGGGTTACGTGCGGAAAGGTGAAGTCCGGTGGACAAACATCGCATTGTCGTCATTGGGGCCGGTATCGCCGGGCTTTCGGCTGCGCTGGATCTCGCAGGCGAAGGCTACGACGTCGTTGTCTGCGAGGCAGCCGGCGAGCCGGGCGGGAAAATGCGTCAGGTCGAGCTGGCCGGGATGCGGGTCGATTCGGGCCCGACGGTCTTTACGATGCGCTGGGTGTTTGACGAGTTGTTCGCGGCGGCCGGAACGTCGCTCGAAGCCCAAGTCACGATGGCGCCGCTGGAAATTCTAGCCCGCCATGCCTGGCAAGACGGCGAGCGTCTCGATCTGTTCGCCGACATCGAACGATCCATCGATGCGATTGGGCAATCTTTTGGCCGTGCAGAAGCCGAAGGCTATCGCAATTTCTGCCGCGATGCCGGGCGGGTTTACCGCACGCTCGAGCAGACCTTTATCAAGTCCGAGCGGCCGAGCGTCACCCAATTAATCTCCGGCTTCGGACTATCCGGCGTTGGCGAACTTCTCAAAGCGCATCCGTTCGAAAGCATGTGGTCCGAACTTGGGAAGTACTTCAAGGACCCGAAGTTGCAGCAGTTGTTCGGCCGCTATGCCACCTACTGCGGGTCGTCGCCGTTCGAAGCGCCGGCAACGTTGACGCTCGTGGCCCACGTCGAGCAGCAGGGCGTTTGGCGGATTGCCGGCGGATTGCAGAGTTTAGCGTTCGCCATCGAGACGCTCGCCAAATCGAAGGGTGCGAATTTCCGATATGGTGCAAAGGTC
>JANORU010000494.1:0-1765 GCA_031415475.1 Hyphomicrobium sp. | reverse complement strand
AGCCGGACAGCGTCGCATCGGCTTTGGCGACGGCAGCCTGGTGCGCGAATGGCGCCGGCGGCTTGGGATCGATGAGATCGAGAATCGCGCGGCAGACGGTTTCGTCTTTCCAGTAATCGACATGACCACCCGGCTTGAGCGGCACGTTGCGAATAAAATCGCCGGCCCGCATGGTGATGCGATTGCCGATCGGATCGTCGATCCGCCACATGTTGGTCCATGATGACAGCCGCGGATTGAGCGCCTCCCTGCCCATGCTGATGGCGGCGTATTTCGCGAAATAGTACTGGTAGAGGTACGACAACGGCGAACCGAGCGTGACGACGTCGATCGCCTTGGCATCGCGAATCGACAATTCATCGCGGTTGGTGCTGAGATAGTCGTGCAGAATGACCGTGCCCTGGCTATGAGCGACGAACACCAGCCGGTCGAACTTCTCCTTGGCAACCAGATCCTGCATCAGAACATCGAGCCGGGCCTCGATGCGGGCGCGGCGCGGATGATCACCACGCTGATCGTTGGTCGCCGGCAGGAAACTACGCGAGAACGTGAATCGCGGCGAGTACTGGTGATCGACGAGATCGCGCACGATATGCAGAATCCCGCGTGAAGCGTGCTGCAAGGCGCGGAAGAGATAGAAGGCGATGGTCAAGGCCGAACCGCCGCCGACCAGAATCCGGATCACGTCGGCTACCGGCACGAGCGTGACGTCGACTTGGCTGTAGAAGTCGACCGGGATAATGCTCCGCCAGTAGAAGATGATGAGATTGAATAGCGTGCCAGCGAGCATGACGAACACCACCAGCGGACTGACGACGATCCGCGGCATGTAGATTTCTGTGGGCTCGGTGCGGCGGCGTGCGATCAGCCGCAGAACGGCCCGCGCGCCGGCAATCGACCAGAATGCCAGCGCCAGCACTCCGACCATCAGCAGGTTGAAGACGACGATGCCCGTCAGATCTTTCTGAATTCCGGCCAGATATGAGCAGGCATGATACGGGTCCGTCGCGCAGGCGGCGACCGTGCGGTCATTGAAGTCGAGCGTGACGAAGATGAAGATCCACAACAGCGAGATCAGGATCTTCCACAGCACGCCCTGAATAATGCACAGCCCGATGGCGGCGGCCGGTCGCGCCAAAGGTACGCTGCCGTCTGTCCGGCCTGAAAAGACTTGCCCAATTGTGAGCGCGGCCAACAACACAATGGCGATCAGAATCGCGTAGTTCCAGATCAGCCAGAAGCCGAATATCGCGGTCCCGGCGCCCATCAGATAGATCGCGGGGTTGGCCATCGCTTCCGGCACGATGACGGTTCGTGCGGCGACGATGCCGAACGCCAACAGCAACGAGAAGGCTGCCGTCGACATGCCGATGTCGGTCAACGCGATGTCTTTGTGAACCCGCCAGCGGGCAAAGAAGACCGCTCCGATTGCCAGCAGTGCGAGAAGTCCGGCGAGCACGATCGGCAACTCGATTGTCAGAAACGGCTGCAACGAGCCGATTTCGATAAACCGCTGCCGCAACAGCAGCGTGAGTGCACAGACCAACGCTGCCGTGTTCAATCCTGTGATCGGCCAGCGCAATATCCAGTTGGCGGCATTGACCAGGCTGCCGATGGCATTGGCGATCTTGCTGCGCGTGGTGCCGAGGAAGCAGTCGCCGAGAACCTGAGGCGCTTCATACGAGAGCTTCATCATGCCCAGCCAATTGGCCAGCGTGCCGGTGCCGATGCGCGAGAGATCGGCCCAGAACAGTTCCATGAAGGC
>JANORU010000493.1:0-2018 GCA_031415475.1 Hyphomicrobium sp. | reverse complement strand
GGGCGTCGTCGATCCGCCGGCCGGTCTCGATGCACTGGCGCGCGATACCGTCGCACGGCTGATCATGTACGCCTCGAAGGGTTTTTCAGTCATCCTTGACCGCGCCTTTACCGAAGCCGCCGTATCGCCGCCCGACGTCTCACTCAGTGTCGAAACCGTTCTGGAAACACTCAAGGTTCCGGCCAAGTGGCTCGCCAAGCGGATCAGCGATGGCGAAACGCGAAAGCTCGTTGAGGCGATGTACGACGAACTGAAAGCGACCGGAAAAGTCGAAGCCAACCTGCCCGAAGACGACCGGCAAGTGCGCGATCTCTATGCCAAGGAGGTGGTTGCTCCGCGCGCCGCCTCGGAGGCGGCCGCACGACAGGCTCGGCTCGCCAGCGCGCCGAAGGCCGCTGCAAAACCTGCCACCAGGGCGCCGGCACCACCTGCGTCCGCAGCAGGCGGGGCGGCACCCGTCGCCAGACCCGAAGCGGCAGCACCTTCTTCGCGCGTGTCCGCCAGCCAGGAACCAGTCACAGTCGCGGCACTACGCCCATCCGTGACCTCGGTGCCTTTGACGATTGCCAGACCAGCCGACACAGCCCGCGAACCCCGCACCTATCTCACTCTCACCGATCCGCTCGAAGCCGCACCCTCGATCGGCCCAAAGACGGTCGAGATCTTCATTAGATACGGCATCATCAAGGTCGCGGACTTTCTCGAAAACACACCGGAAGATCTGGCCGAGCTGCTGGATGATCCGCGCTTCGACGTCGCGACGCTGACTGATTGGCAGGATCAGGCGCGCCTTGTCATTGACATTCCGGGCCTGCGGGGTGGAGGCGCCCAGTTGCTTGTCGGTGCCGGATATCGCACGCGGCAGTCGCTCGCCGTAGCCGAGCCCGACCAACTGTCAGCCGGCGTGCTCAAGTTCGCCGCCTCAGTGGAAGGCCGCCGCATTTTGCGCGACGGCAACCCGCCGGATGTCGAAAAGATCAAGGGATGGCTCGACGCCGCGCGACTGCAGCGCGCAGCGTGAGGGTTAGATGAAGATCGAGTTGGTCACGGCGCTGCTGGCAATTCCAGCCAGGTAGATGGCGGAGTTGTCGACGAAGCCGTCCGCCGATGTATCCGTGAACACCACCATCGTGCCACCGGCGTAGCTCAGCGCTTCATATTCGCCGTTGGTCTTGTTGCCATCGAACCAGTTCGAGGCGAGATCGATACGGTCGAGGGCGGCCTGAAAGTCGTTGATGCGATCGACGCCATCGCCTGATGCATAGACGAACCGGTCCGCATCCGAGCCACCGCTCAGATTGTCGCCGAACGTAACAGCATTGATTTTAGCTACGACGCCCTCGGCATTCGATCCGCCAGACTTCGGTCCAGGCGCTCCCAGACCCAACCCGACAAACTGCACGGTCGAGGGCGCGGGTCCGGCATTGAAGATGACCGACGTGTTTGCCGCGATCACACCGCCAGGCCCAAGATTGATGATTGGATTGAGATTGCCGTTGCCGACGATCACAGCGTTCCAGTCGCGCGCCGTGCTGAAGCCGTTGGTGACGACGAAGATCACGTCGCCGCCGACACGAAGGAGCGATGTGACTTGGCTCGCATTGGTAATATTATGATACTTCGCCACGACCAATTGCTCGCCGTAGTCGTCGATTTGGCTGGCAAGAACAGAGGACGTCGGCGTCACTTGGAAGACGCGCGCAATGTCGATCGAGCCGCCATCAAGGCCACCCTGAATGATGTCGTTGTGGGCATCGGCCTTGATCAGATCGTTGCCGGCGCCGCCTTGGATCACATCGTTGTTGCCGCCGCCCCAGATCGCGTCGTTCCCGTCGCCGCCGTAAATGGTGTCGTTGCCGCTGTGGCCGGTTAGCGAATCATTGCCGCCCAGGCCAAACAGAATGTCGTTGCCGGCGTCGCCGTTGGTGATGTCGACCAGATTGGTTCCCGTGAACGTATCGTTGTGCTTCGACAGCTTGAAGTTCTCGATCGCCGTGAAGGTATCGCCGGCCGCATCG
>JANORU010000492.1:0-5850 GCA_031415475.1 Hyphomicrobium sp. | reverse complement strand
TTGTGAATGTCGTAGTGGGCGATCAGGCTTTCGTAGTGCGGGTTTGAAAAATCAGCACCCGCGCAGACGAGGCCCTTCAGCCAGTGTTCGCCATCGGCCACCGGCGGCGGCAGGTCCGCGTATTTGGCTTCGGCATCCTTACGCAGCTCGTTATAGGAGCGGTTGATGCTCCATTCCGCAGCGCGGTGAATATTGTTTTCGGCGGGAGACTGCGCCGTGTGAAAGGGATGGATCGGGTCCGTGTAGTAGTGGCTCAGGACGCCGGCCGAATAAACGGCACGCGGCCAATCCCCTTCCTTCATCGCGTCGACGAAATGAACGTACCAGTTGGCAGCCTTTTCCGGCGCGCCGCCCCAATAGCTGTCGCGAACGTGGAGGACGTGGTTTTTGAAATCCTTGAACTCGGTGTCGGGCGCTTTCGAACCCTGCAGGTAGAGCTCGACGTTCTTGAGGAACAGCCGCCGCCAAGCTTCCGCATCCGGCCGCTCGAGATGTCTCAAGGCATCGAGCGCCAGCTTGTGATGCGTGCCATTCGCATGGGCGGCATAGACGATTGTGAAGAGCGCCGACATGGACCCCATTCCCTCGATTGCGACATAGATCGCTCAAGGACTTATGCGAGTCGCCGCGTCCAATGGAGGCCGTTCCGGCGCCGGGCACCGGTTATCGACATTCAATCCGTATCGAAGTTCGCGAACTCAGGCCGGGCTGTGGAGCGTCCGGGCATTAAACCCGAAGCTGCCGAATTCGTCGGTCGCCGCCGGCGGGACAAAACCGGAAACAGCCGGAGCCTTCGAGCGTGTGCTGCCCGAACGCGCCATCTGCTCCACCGAGCGGATCATCTGGCGCAATCGCGGCTGGATTTCCGTTCGCCAGCGCGTGCCGTTGAAGACGCCGTAGTGGCCGACACCGGGTTGGACATAGTGGAAATGCATGTCTTGAGGAACGCCGCTGCACAAGGCATGCGCTGCCGCGGTCTGTCCAAGGCCGCAAATGTCGTCGCGCTCGCCCTCGATGGTGATGATGGCCGTCTTGCGAATGGCGGAGCAATCGACCCGCTGATCGCGATGCATCATAAGGCCATCGGGTAATGAGTGGTCCTGGAAAACAGTTTTGACGGTCTGGAGGTAGAACTCGGCCGTCAAATCCATGACGGCGAGGTATTCCTCGTAGAAGTCCTGGTGCTGCTTGACGCTGTCGCAGTCGCCCTTGACCAGATCGGTGTAGAGATCGACGTGCGCATTCAAGTGCCGCTCGAGGTTCATGGTCATGAAACCGGTGAGCTGCAGGAAGCCGGGATAAACGCGGCGCGCAAACCCGGCGTGGGGCGGGGGAACGTGCGCGGTCACGTTCTGCTCAAACCAGGAAATCGACCGCTGACCCGCCAGTTCGTTGACCTTGGTTGGATTGCGGCGGGTGTCGATCGGACCGCCCATCAGTGTGAGCGATAGCGGCTGTATGGGATCGTTGTTTTGCGCCATGATGGCGGCCGCCGCCAACGCCGGCACGGCTGGCTGGCAAACCGCGACGACATGCAGATCGGGTCCGAGCTGGCGGATGTGCCCGATCAGATAGTCGATGAAGGTATCGAGATCGAAGGCGCCTTCGAAAACCGGCACCTCGCGCGCATCGGCCCAATCGGTGATGTAGACTTCGTGCTCTTCGAGCATGGCGGCAACCGTGCCACGCAGCAGCGTCGCGTAGTGCCCCGACATCGGCGCGATCAACAGCACCTTGGGGTCCTTGCGTTCTCCCAGTGCAGCCGGGATATCGCGCTTGAAGTGAATGAGATTGCAGAACGGCTTGGCGCTGACGATTTCTTCGCGCACCGGCACTGAAACTCCGGCGATCTTCGTTTTCGTGATGCCGAACGCCGGCTTGCCGTAGCGCCGCGTGACGTTCTCGAACACTTCGCAGGCCGCCGAGATCGACTTGGCGAACGGCGTCATCGACATCGGATTGAACGGCGAATTCACCGATTGCTTCAGGGCCTCGGCCCCGAACCGCAAAGGGCTCATGACGGCATGGGCCCATTCGTATGCATAGTAGTTCATGCGTTTATCCCGCCCCCGCGTGAGTCAGCCGAACCGACAACTTGGCCACTGCGTGTTGTCTCATGGAGACAATGTTGCAGTGCACCAGATTCTCCGAGTGTAAACACCTAGTGACTTCAAGGGCTAGTGGCAATGCAGCGAATCTCCTCTTCGCCGTTGCAAAAAGGCAAATACGGTTTCTGGGGTATTGGGGCGGGGGGCTCAGCGGCCTTCCCGCCACCAAGCGAGGGAGAGCAGCGCAAGAAGAGCGGCGAGCGCCAAAAGCCCAGTAAAGATGGGGGTAATCTTGACGCCCCGGGTCACGAACGCCTCGCGATCCTTGAGCGCGAGCCAGTCCGAGCCGGCATAGACCTTGGCATCGGTCAACATAGCGACGCGCGGGACCTCGACGCTGTTGGCAGCGCTTGTGCGGCTATCTTTCGTCCAATAGAGCCCGCCGCCGGTCGAATCGACGACATGTTTCAGCTTGTCGCCGGTCGCCGTCACCTCGGTCATTTCGCGGGCGTCTTCGGAGCCGGCGTGGACGACCGCCGTCAGCGGACCGTCCGGTCCCTCCGAAACTCCCTTATAGAGACCGGGCACCTTGGCATCGATCGTGGTCCGCCAGACACCGGGGCCAGACTTTTCGAGCGCGACTTCGGAGGTCTCGCCATTGGGCGCGGTGAGTTTCAGCGGCCCGACGGTGTCGAGCATCGACCGGCGTTCGAGTGTCACCTTGAGTCCGCGCGCCGAAGCTATCAGACGCTCCTCCTCGAGATCGGGCTCCTTCATCAGCCAATGCGAGAGCCGGCGAAGAAGGTCGGAATGCGGCCCGCCACCTTCGAACCCGCGCGCCCAAAGCCAAGCGTGATCGGAGGTCAGAAGCGCCACGCGGCCCTTGCCGACCCGGTCGAGGATCAGCAGTGGCTGGTCTTCCGCGCCTTTCATAACAATGCGCCCGCGCCCAGGCTTGACCTCGGCCTGACGGAACCAGCGGCCCCACGTCGGTCCTTTGCCGTCGGCGCTCTCGGCGCCGGGCAACCCTTGCGTGACCGGATGCTTTTTGCCGTCGTCGGTAATGGCAGCTTTGAACGGCATCTGCAGCACGCGGCCCGTCGGCCGCGCCGGCAGCACCGGCGCCAGAGGCGTCCGGTAGATCGTGGTCTGGCCGGCGAAGTCGTCGCCCGCCGCAACCAGCAGCGCGCCGCCGTGCTCTTCCACATAGCGGGCGATGTTGTCGTAGTAGTTGAGTTGCAGGATGCCGCGATGCTCATATCGATCGAAGATGATCAAGTCGAAATCCTTGATCTTCTCCGAGAACAGCTCCTTGGTCGGGAACGCGATCAAAGACAGCTGATTGATCGGCGTACCGTCTTGCTTCTCGGGTGGGCGCAAAATCGTGAAGTGAACCAGGTCGACCGCCGCGTCCGACTTCAAAAGGTTACGCCACGTGCGTTCGCCGGCATGCGGCTCGCCCGACACAAGCAGCACGCGCAGGTTCTCGCGCACCCCTTCGGCGGCAACGACCGCGCGATTGTTGGCGCCGGTCAATTCGCCGGGCGCGGTGTCGAGTTCGATTTCGACGATGTTGGTGCCGGAGTGCGGGAACGCCAGATCGATGGTCGCCGGGACGCCAAGCTCGACTGTTTTTAGTTCATCCGGCTTGCCGTCGCGCCGGACCTTCAGCGTCACGGTATCGCCCGGCTTGGTCTTGTTGCCGGTTTCGATGACTTTCAACTCGATCGGACGGCTCTGGCCGACGAGCCCGTAGCGCGGCGCTTTCACGATTTCGATGCGGCGATCAAACTCGTCGCGTTTTCCGGTCAGCAGCGCGTGCACCGGCGCTTCGAAGCCGAGGCTCGCCGCGCTTTTTGGAACGTCGTGAACCTGCCCGTCGGTGACGAACAGCACGCCGGCGATCCGGTCAGGCGGCGTGTCGGCGAGCGCCTTATTCAGATCGCCGAATAGCTCCGTGCCACGTCCGCCCTGGCCGCTTGGCCGCGCGGCGGTGACCCATTTCACTTCAAGATTGGGAATGCCTTTGAATTTCTTTTCGAGATCGGCGCGGATCGCCGCCGATTGCTCCGCTCGTCCGGCGATCGTCTGGCTGGTGCTCTCGTCGACGACGACGATGGCGATGTTGGCGAGGCTCTCGCGTTCTTCCTGGCGCAGTGTCGGATTGGCGAGCGCGGCCAACAGTGCCGTGAGGGCGAGCGCGCGCAGTGCCGCACCTCGGCTGCGGAAAAACAGCAGCAGCGCAAACAGTGCGAGCGCGATAGCTGCGGCCGTCCACAAGACGGGCGGCGGCAGGAGCGGAGCAAAATCGATCGACCAATTCATCTCAGCCTCACTGCCCCAACCGTTCGAGCAAGGCCGGGACGTGGACCTGATCGGCTTTGTAGTTGCCAGTCAGTGCGTGCATGACAATGTTGACGCCGGTCCTCAGGGCCATTTCGCGCTGGCGTTCGCCGCCGGGTGAGACCGGATACAGCGGCCGTCCGCGATCATCGAGCGCCCAGGCGGAGGCAAAATCATTCGGTGTCACAATGATCGACGTCACGCCATCCGATCGCCGCGCCTGACGCGAGGCTTCTTCCGAGGCTTGTTCGTTCTGCGCTTCCACCCACATCTCGCCGCCATCCCAGCGGCCGGGAAACGATTGCAAAAGATAAAATGATCGGGTCAGCACATGGTCCTCGGGTACGGGCTCGAGGCGCGGGATGTCGAGCCGGCCCAAAAGCCGTTGCAGCGCCGGGCCGCGTTCGCCGGCCATCGCCATGCCGGACGGCACGCCTTGGCCATAATCGCGCGTGTCGAAAATGATCATGCCGCCTTGCTTCATGAAAGCGTCGATTTTGCCGAGCGTGTTTTCTGACAGCGGTTGCGCAGTCTCGAGGACCGGCCAATAGAGCACCGGGAAGAAGCCGATTTCATCTTTCGTCACATCGACGCCGACCGGATCGCCCGGTTCGACGGCGGTCCGCGAAATGAGAACGCGCGTTAGTCCAGAAAGGCCATCCTTGCTGACGCGGTCGACATTTTCGTCGCCCGTCAGAACATAGCCGAACGTGACTTTCGAGGTCGCTGACAGCGCGACAGCATCCGGTGGCGAGAGGTTGGCGGGTGGCAGCGTTACCGTCTCAGCTTCGGGCTGCCGGGACGTGCCGAAATCGTCGGGTGAGAAGATCCGTGGCGGCGAACGCAAGCCACTCGGCAGATCATCCTCGATCGTCTGGGCAATAACCTGAGACGGCAAAACGGTGAGTAGACCAGCGGCAAGGAGCACAATCAAAGACGCTGCAACAGCCTGCGACGGTCTGCGAAAAACGCGGAACTTTCCAGCGAGCGCCAAGCTGGCAAGAATATCGATGAAGATGAGTGCGAGGACCGCCGCCAGGATCCACGGCTTCAAATCAGTGGTCTCGCCGGTTTGGTAGCCGCGCAATTCCGCGCCGCCCGGCAAAGCCGGCAGGGGTTGAATCGTGGTCTTCGGCGTCACGACGTTGATGGCGCGCGGCGTGCCACCCGCGCCATAGTATCCCGGCGGATGATCGAGGCTCGCCACGGCGTCCGTGGCCTTGGCAATCGTCAACGGCTGCGCGGTCGGCGGCGGCGGCTTCAGATCGCCAAAGCCATCGAGTGTCATAACTGGAGGCAGGCTCGCCGCATCACTCGATGTCGCTGCCCGGCCGCTCGAGTCGAGTGCTGCGTCGCCACTGCTCGAAGCCGCACTTTGCATATTGCCGAGTTGCGTGATCCGGCGCAGCATTTCAACGAACAGTCCCGACAGCGGCAGGTTCGACCAATCGGAATTGGC
>JANORU010000491.1:0-3629 GCA_031415475.1 Hyphomicrobium sp. | reverse complement strand
CCGGACTGTCAGAGCACCGATTAGAATTTCCTTGCGTCGTGTTGCCTCGCGACCAATCATTGGTTCAATTCACCGCATTCGACCAAGGACATCGAGCATGACATCCCCGTCTGTCCAACTGATCGCCGCCGCTCTCGCCATCTCAGTCTTGGGCCAATCATTGCCGGCGGTTGCCGAGCCCAATATCGAAGTCGGCACGCTCGTCTGCAAGGGCGGCGACGGCGTCGGTTTGCTTCTCGGCTCCAAGAAGTCCTACGCCTGCACGTTTAACCCGGCGAGTGGAGCGGAGGGTGAATTCTATCAGGCGACCGTCAGCAAGATCGGTCTCGATATCGGCTTCACCACGGACAGTACGATGATCTGGACGGTGCTGTCGGCCAACCAGACCTATACGCCGCGGTCCCTCTCGGGAAGCTATACAGGGGCTTCAGCCGATGCGTCTGTCGGAGTTGGCGTCGGCGCCAAGGTGCTGGTCGGCGGTTCGGATAGCTCGCTCGCCCTGCAGCCGGTCAGCGTCCAGGGCCAGACCGGTCTTAATCTTGCGGTCGGAATTGCGGCGTTGACGCTGCGCTAAGATGCTGTTTCTGCAA
Source organism: Hyphomicrobium sp. (assembly GCA_031415475.1). Taxonomy (GTDB): domain Bacteria; phylum Pseudomonadota; class Alphaproteobacteria; order Rhizobiales; family Hyphomicrobiaceae; genus JAGVSR01. The sequence continues at coordinate 3,039 of JANORU010000491.1, read as the reverse complement.
GGCCCTTGCTTTTTGCGCTGCAACATGAGATACACCGGCGCAATCGGTTCGTGATGACCCGATCCATCGGCGCTTCGCTGCGTGACAGGACATCGGAATTAGGGCTTTCGAGCCCCATTTGGTCCTCCGGCCTGCGCCTCTGACTCCCTTAAAACAATGGCCGCCCCGGCACGCAGGGCGCCTTGAAGAGCAGATCTCTGCTCGAGCTCGCCGTTTGGCCCTCAGGGCCCGGTGGTTCGCGCCGGTCGTCAAGCGTTTGCCAATTGGCGTTCGCACAGGACCGGTCGTTTCAAACTCAGAAAGAACACTCACTTGACGATTGAAAATTTTGCCTCGCTCGGCCTCGATCCGCTGCTTCTCAAGGCGCTCGAAACCGAAGGCTACACCGTTCCGACGCCGATCCAGTCTCAGGCCATCAAGCCGATCCTCGAAGGCCGCGACCTGCTGGGCATTGCCCAGACCGGCACCGGTAAGACGGCCGCCTTCGCGCTGCCGATCCTGCAGCGGCTCGCCGCCAACAGGAAGCCGCCGATGCGCAAGGGCATTCGCTGCCTTATCCTGTCGCCGACCCGTGAACTCGCGTCCCAGATAGGCGATAGCTTCCGCACCTACGGCCGCCACATGGATCTCTCGGTTGCCGTCGTTTATGGCGGCGTCGGCCACAAGCCGCAGCGCTCTGCTTTGGATCGCGGCGTCGATATTCTCGTCGCCACTCCGGGACGGCTTATCGACCACATGACCGAGCGCAACGTGTCGCTCGAAGGCACGGAAATCCTCGTTCTCGACGAGGCCGATCAGATGATGGATCTGGGCTTCATCCGTCCGCTCCGCCAGATCGTCTCCAAGCTGTCGTCGCGCCGCCAGAGCCTGTTCTTCTCGGCCACCATGCCGCAAGAGATCGGTACGCTGGCCGCCGAACTCCTGAAGGACCCCGTGAAGGTTTCTGTGACGCCGGTTGCCAAGACGGCCGATCGAGTTGAGCAGAAGGTGATCTTCGTCGAACAGACGAGGAAGCGGGCATTGCTCGCCGAGATGTTTGCCGATCCGGCCTTGTCGCGCACGCTCGTGTTCACGCGCACCAAACGCGGGGCGGATCGCGTCGCCCGCCATCTTGAAGCCTCGGGCATTCTGTGTTCCGCCATCCATGGCAACAAGAGCCAGGTGCAGCGCGACATGGCGCTCGGCAAATTCAAATCCGGCAAGCTGAGGGCGCTGATCGCCACCGATATCGCGGCTCGCGGTATCGACATCGACGCTGTCTCGCACGTGATCAACTTCGAGATCCCGAACGTTCCGGAAGGCTACGTGCACCGCATCGGCCGCACGGCGCGGGCCGGCGCCGAAGGTATCGCGATTTCGCTGGTTGACCAGGAAGAACGCGAATATCTGCGCGATATCGAAAAGCTGACGCGCCAGACGATTCCGTCAACCGATCGCCGTGGTGATGCCGGGTTGGCAGCTGCCACCGCCGAAATTGCGTCAAAAGTTCCGGCACAGATGGACAGTGACGGCGAACCCCGCCGCCGCGAAGATAGCAACCGCAAGCCGCGTGGAGATCGCGGTTTTGGCGACAAGGGTCGTGGCGATCGAGGTCGTGGTGGCAAAGAACGGGGCGAACGGCCGCGTTCCGGCGCACCGCGCGGCGACCGCCCCTTTAGCCGTCACGGCGATAGCCCGCGTGGCCCCCGTCGCGATGACCTGCGCCCAAGCGATACGCATCACAGCGAGTCGCGTGTCAACGAACCCGGCAAATTCGATCCGTTGGGTGTGGAACCGCGCGTGATGGTTGCCGAACAGACACCGTCGCGCTTCGAAGCCCGTTCCGATCGGCCTGAACGCCGAGAGCGTTCGGGTGAAGGCCGGCCGAACTCGTTCCGCAAGCCACGTGATGGCGCGCGCGACGGACATCGCGGCCCCCCCCGCAACTCCGACCGCCGTAGCGACGACAACCGCCGCGGCGAACATCGCGGCAGCGATGCACGCCCTGAACATCGCGGCGAAGCGCGTCCCGAACGGCGCGAGAGGACCGGCGAAGGCCGTCCGAACCATTTCCGTAAGGACGGTCATGCCGCGCCGCGTGGCCCGCGTAACGACGATCGCCGCCCGGACGACAAGCGCCGCAGCGAACATCGCGGCGGCGAAGGTCAGCGAACGCATCGTGGCGCCGATCCGCGCCGGGATAGTGAGCGGCCCCAGGATCGCAGCGAGGCTCGCAGCGAGCCGCGTGCCGATACGCGGGAACGCCATGGCCATGGCCGCCCGCAGGAACATCGCGGGCCGCACGGTGATCGCCATACTCATGGCGACGGCAACTCTCACGGGAACCGGCACCGCCAGGGCAGCCATCGGCCAGCGGGCGGATCGTCCGACGGCGGCCGCCGCGACGATCGACCAGCCAATGGACCTGGCAATGGCCGCGGAAACGGCCTGGAGAAGGTCGGGTTCCTTGGATCCCGGGGAGCGTCTAAGGGCGGCCCCCGAGGTCAATCGAAGGGCCCGGGCGGACCTGGCAGAACCGGCCCGAATGACCGGCTCAAGGCCCGTCACCGGCCAGAGTAATTAAGGGATTGGCGAAGCGCGACAACACCGGCTCTGCCGGTCTGTTGCGCTCGCCGTCCGGCGCCAGTATCACCCACTACGACAATGCCGAACGATCGGGCCGATTGACGAGCAGTGCGACATGACCGGTAACGAACGCCAAGGGCAAGAGCTCAAACTCTTGGCCCTCGACGCCGACGATTTGGCGGTAATCTCCACCCATATGCAGGATGCCGTTCTGACGGTCTCCGAAATGGCGTATCTCGCGCGCGACAAGCGGTTCGCACTGGTCGCCAACCGGTTCGATTGGGAAACCGCCGAGGGCGGCCAAACGCAAAGCCGGAGGCTGTCGCGTCCACACTTCAGACGGCGCACCGGGCTCCGGTTCGAGCGGGTGTTGGGCGCCAAGCTAACCGGCATCGACTTGAAGGACGCCAAACAGGCGCTGTCGATCCTTGCCATTCGCTTCACGCCCACCGATGCACCGGGAGGCCATATCAC
>JANORU010000490.1:0-18706 GCA_031415475.1 Hyphomicrobium sp. | reverse complement strand
CGCCGTTATTCCGGCCGCCGCGTCGGTCGCGTTTGCGCCCGAAAGATGCGTCGCCATCAAGGGGCTCCAGGGAGCCGCAACGATATTCGGATCGTATGGAATGGCGTCAGGGACGAAATTAAACCAGTAAAAGCCGCTCGGAAATGCGAAGTATATCCACCAGCCGAAGAAGTAGAATGTGATGGTGACCAGCGGGATCGCCATCGTGTTCTTCATCAGAGTGTGCATGTGGTTGCGGCGACGGCTGACGCCGACTTCGTACATGCAAAACCCCACATGAATGAGGAACATGAAGACGACTGTGACCCAGTAGTAAAATTCCACGAATATCGTCGTGACGGTGTTTAGTTGATCTCCCATGATCACTCCCCCGAGCAGTTAAGTGTTGAATGACAGGCAACACATTTTTACAGGCGTGAAACAAACTGCGGCGGGATGACGCGACTTGTCAAGGCAAGTGGCCAATAAACTTGCACGGCGGTTGAATTTTGTGCGGATGCTCACACAAATTGACGGTATAGCCGGGTTGAATGAAGGGAAAACTTGTTGCATCTTAGGAACGTCGACAGCACTCCGGCACCGTCGTTCCGCCTGTCCGCAAGCGGCTTGAGGTCAAGAATGCCCCTCGCACTATTGAAGTACGGGCTACGATCCGAACATCCGGACGATCCCCATTTTCGTTGGAAGCCGGATCTCAAGAAAAGCTACGACGTGGTGATCATAGGCGCAGGTGGGCATGGCCTTGCCATCGCGTACTATCTCGCGACCCGGCACGGCATCACCAACGTCGCCGTGCTCGACAAGGGCTGGCTGGCGGGCGGCAATACCGCCCGCAACACGACCATCGTCCGGTCCAATTATCTGACGCCTGAGGGCGTCGCCTTCTACAAGGAATCCGTCAATCTCTTCCGCACGTTATCGACCGAGCTCGACATCAACGTGATGTATGCCGAGCGCGGCCACTTCACTCTCGCACACACCGACGCAGCGATGCGTACGGCGCGCTGGCGGGCCGAGGTCAACAAGCACTTAGGTGTCAACTCGGAAGTCATTGACGCCGACGACGTGAGGCGGCTGTGCCCTGTGATGAACGTGTCGGACAATGTCCGCTATCCGATCCTCGGCGCGCTCTATCATCCGCCCGGTGCCATTGCCCGCCACGACGCGGTCGCCTGGGGCTATGCCAAAGAAGCCATGAAGCGCGGCGTCGAAGTCCATACCCAGACCGAAGTCAAAAGCATCCTGATGGAGGCTGACCGCGCCGTCGGCGTTGAAACCAATCGCGGTACGATCTATGCCGGCAAGGTGCTGCAGGCGGTCGCCGGCTCGTCGAGCGTCGTCGCCAAAATGGCCGGCTTCAAGCTGCCGATCAAAACCATTCCGCTGCAGGCGTGTGTTTCTGAGCCGGTGAAACCAATCCTCGACCAGATCGTCGTTTCGGGTTCGCTGCACGTCTATATTTCGCAATCAGCGCGCGGCGAAATGGTGATGGGCGGGGCAACCGATCCTTATGGCCTCTACTCGACCCGCTCGACGCTCGATTTTAAAGAAAGCCTGATGGGCCACATGCTGGAACTCTTCCCCTTCATGGGCGAGCTTCGCATCCTGCGCCAATGGGCCGGCATGGCCGACATGACACCGGATTTCTCACCGGTTATGGGCCTAACGCCGGTCGAAAACTTTTATATCGATGCTGGTTGGGGCACCTGGGGCTTCAAGGCGACGCCCGTGTCGGGCCTCAGAATGGCCGAATGCGTCGCCACCGGCCGCCAGCCCGAACTTCTGAAACCGTTCGCGCTCTCGCGCTTTTCGTCCCTCGATCTGGTGGGCGAAAAGGGTGCGGCGTCGGTCGGCCACTAGGGGAGCGGATACGATGAAAATTCTCAATTGCCCGCTCAACGGCCCGCGCAACATCTCGGAATTCGTCTGGGGCGGCGAAGTCAAGAAAATGCCGGACCCGGCGACCGCCAGCGACGCGGAATGGACCGAGTACCTTTTTCTTGAACCCAACATCGCCGGCGAAATCTACGAGTGGTGGCTGCACGGCCCGACCAACTTCTGGTTCATCGCGCGCCGCAATACGATCACCGACGAGGTCCATGAAACCATGACGGTCGACGCTTACTTCTCGCGCCATCCGGAGGCTGCGGCATGAGCACGGCGTCGCGCAACCGGATCGACAAGCCGGGCTTTGGCCTGCTGATCGACCGCACCAAGCCGCTAACATTTTCGTTCGACCGGCGGATTTTCAACGGCTTCAAAGGCGATGTCGTCGCCTCGGCGCTCTATGCGCAAGGCCAGACCCTGCTGTCGCGCTCGTTCAAGTATCACCGCCCGCGTGGGGTGCTGACGATGACGGGACACGACGCCAACACGCTGGTGCAGGTCGCCGAGGAGCCGAACGCACGCGCCGATCTCTATCCCGTTTCCAACGGCTTGGCAGTCGGATCGCTCAACTCGTTCGGCTCGTTGAAATACGACCTTCTCTCCAGCATCGGCCTGTTCTCACGTTTCCTGCCCGTCGGCTTTTATTACAAGACGTTCTACTGGCCGAACGGGGCATGGAAGTATTTCGAACGGCCGATCCGCATGATGGCCGGCCTCGGCAAACTCGAACCGCGCGCCGAGCACAAATACTACGACAAGGAATACCTGTTCGCCGATGTCGTCGTTGTCGGCGGTGGCCCGGCCGGTCTCGAAGCCGCCATTGCCGCCGCTGAAACCGGCGCCGACACGTTGCTGATCGATGACGGCGTCGAGCTTGGCGGCTCGCTGGTCTACGGCCGCATCGATGGTGACCGAGAAAAGACCGTCGCGCGGCGCGGCGAACTGATCGGCAAGGCGCAATTGCTTGCCAATTTGAAGGTGATGTCGCGAACGACGGTCTCGGGTCTGTTCACCGACGGCTGGGTCGCGGCCATCGCCGGCAAGCGACTGTATAAAATCCGCACCAAGCAAACCATCATCGCCGCCGGCAGTTTCGAGCAGCCGATCGTGTTCCACAACAACGACAAGCCCGGCATCCTGTTTGCGGAAGCAGCGCAGCGCCTAATGCGTCTGTATGGCGTCAAGCCGGGCACGCGCGCCGTCGTCGCAACGTCGAACCACCTCGGCTATGAAGCGGCCCTCGATTTGCTCGATGCCGGCGTTGCGGTGGCGGCCATCGTCGATCTCAACAGCGACGCAACGGGTGCTGCTGCCGACGCCGTCCGCGCCCGCGGCATTCGCATTCTTCCCAGTTCGACACTGTACGACGCCAAGGGCGGACACCACGTCGAGAGCGTTGCGGTCGCCCGCATCACCGGCACCGGCCAAACCGCCGGCATCTCGGAATGGATCGACTGCGATCTCGTGCTGATCAGTGTTGGTGCGGCTCCAGCCTTGAATCTCGCCAGCCATGCCGGCGCGAAAGTCGCCTACGATCCAGACATCAAGATGCACCGGGCGATCAATCCGCCGGCCGGTGTTTCGCTTGCAGGGGCTGCGGGTGGACTATGGACGGCGGACGCTCTCGGGGATCATGCCCGTAAAACCGGTGAGCGCGCCGCCAACCTCGCTGCGGGTAAGCCTGCGGGTGACGAGCCGCCAGCCAACGATCCGGGCGCGGCGCGCATCACGCACGCTTATCCGATTTTCGCGAGCGGCAAGGGCAAGGACTTCGTCGATTTCGACGAGGACCTGCAGGTGAAGGACATCGTCAATTCGTTGAAGGATGGCTACGACGACATTCAACTCGTCAAGCGCTACACGACGGCCGGGTTCGGTCCGAGCCAAGGCCGCCATACCAATCTCAACACCATCCGCATTGTCGGCCGGGAAACCGGCAAGGCGCTCGAACAAATTGGCACGACCACCTACCGGCCGCCGCTCGTTCCGGAAAAATTCGCCCATATGGCGGGCCGCGCCTTCGAGCCAGTGCGTCTCACGGCCATGTATCACCGTCATGTTGAACTCGGCGCGCAGATGATGCCGGCTGGGCTGTGGATGCGGCCGGCTTACTACGGCGCCAAGGACGATGCTGCCAAATCAATCGCCACTGAGGTTCGCGCCGTGCGCGACGACGCCGGCCTCATCGACGTTTCGACGCTTGGTGGCCTCGATATTCGCGGACCCGATGCAGCGGCGTTCATTGACCGGATGTACACCTGGGCCTACGAGAAACAGCCCGTCGGCCGCGCGCGCTATGCGTTGATGACCGACATCACCGGCGTCATCATCGACGATGGCGTCGCCTGCCGTCTGCACGACCGGCACTACTACGTCACTGCCACCACCAGCGCCGTCGATCAGGTCTACCGCTCCATGACCTGGAACAACGCGCAATGGAAAATGGATGTCGATGTCGCCAACGTCACGGCCGCGTGGGCGGGCGTCAACCTCGCCGGCCCCAAGGCGCGCGAGATCGTCCAGAAACTCGACAGCGACATCGATTTCGGCAAGGACGCCTTTCCTTACATGGCCGTGCGCACCGGCACGCTGGCCGGAATTCCTGTTCGCATCCTGCGCGTCGGTTTTGTCGGCGAGGCAGGCTACGAAATTCACTGCCCGTCCGGCATGGGCGAGGCGCTTTGGGATATATTAATGGAGGCGGGCCAACCACTCGGACTCAAACCGTTCGGTGTTGAAGCTCAGCGCATTCTGCGATTGGAAAAGGGCCACATCATAGTCGGCCAGGACACCGACGGCCTCACCAATCCGCTCGAAGCCAATATGGAATGGGCGCTGGCCAAGAAGAAGCCGTTCTACATCGGCAAGCGCACCATCGACATGCTCGCCGCCAAGGGCGTGACGCGCAAGCTCGTCGGTTTCGCGGTCACGAGCGCCCGTTCGCCCGCGCCCAAGGACTGTCACCTCGTGATCCGCGATGGCGCCATTGCCGGCCGCGTCACGTCCGTTGTTAAGTCGCCGACACTCGGCAAAGTGATCGGCCTCGCATATCTGCCAATGGACATGATCGAGCCCGGCACGAAATTCCAGATCCGCACCGATTTCGGCGCCATGGCCGACGCCGAAGTTGTGCCGACGCCGTTCTACGATCCCGACAACAAGCGGCAGGAGATTTGATCATGACCGATCCCGTCGCCTATCTCCGCCGCACACCACTCCGCCGCGCTTTGCAAGAGGCGGGGGCTGCATGGACGGAAATTTCCGGAACTGCGGTTGCAACCACGGTTGCCAATCGCTCGACGACTGAAGCCGGTGTGTCGGTCATCGATCTTACGCCCTTGCCGCGCCTCGGCTTCAAGGGTCGCGGCACGATTGCTGCCATGCAAAAGCGCGGCGTCGTGGTCGAAGCTCAGCCCAATCGGGCCTTCCGCCAGCCGGACGGTGGGCTGTGCCTGGTCCTGGCGCCCGGCGAAGTCATCCTGCTCTCGAACCTGGCCGGCGACGGTGCCGCCTTCGACGAAATGGCCGCCAATTGGCGCCTGGAGGACGAAGAGCGGACTTATCCTCTGTTGCGCCGCGACAGCCACGCGTGGCTATACATCACCGGGCCTAAGGCCCCGTCGATGTTCGCTAAAATCTGTGCAATCGACCTCAGACCCGGCAAATTCTCCGACCTCGCAATCGCCCAAACCTCGGTCGCCAAGCTGTCGGCCATCGTCGTTAGGGATGCTGACGCCACCCACATTCTTGCCGACAGTGCCTCGGCACGGTATCTGTTGGACTGCCTCCAAGATGCCGCCCACGAATTTGGCGGTAGGCTGGACGGCATTTCGCGGCTGGAACAACGCAGGTCAGGATGACAAAGCGCACGGGACCAAAGCCTGGAGCCAGCAAGCGCGCGGGCTCTTCAATCGATCCCGTGAAGAGGCTCCTCGAACAAGCTGTTCGCCCCAAGCCGGACGAGGATCTGCCCGTTACCGCAGAAGTTGACGACACCGATTTTGATATTCCAGCGGTTCCCGAACAGGACCCACACGCGCTCGCCGGCGCGCGCGACAATGTCCTCGAAGTCGCCATAGGACGCGAGGTCCGCGCCTTCCGCCGCAAGCTCGGCATCACTGTTTCCGATCTCGCCCGGGCGACGGGGCTGTCGCTCGGCATGCTATCGAAAATCGAGAATGGCGTCACATCGGCATCGCTGACCACACTGCAACGATTGTCGCGCGCTTTAGGCGTGCCGGTGACCGCACTCTTCCGCCGCTACGAAGAGCGTCGCGATGCTGTGTTCGTATCCGCCGGAAAAGGCCTCATCATCGAACGGCGCGGCACCCGCGCTGGTCATCAGTACCAATTACTCGGCCATACCGGCGGCATGGCGACAGCCGTCGTGGTCGAACCCTACCTCATCACGCTGACCGAGAAGTCGGATGTGTTCCCGCTGTTCCAGCACTCGGGACTCGAATTTCTCTATATGCTCGAAGGCGAAGTCGTCTACCGCCATGCCGACAAGCTTTACACCATGCGCCCCGGCGATAGCTTGTTCTTCGACGCAGACGCACCGCACGGGCCAGATGAACTGGTCAAACTGCCGATCCGCTTCCTGTCGGTTATCAGCTACACTCGCGAGCGTGACGACGGCTGACATCCGCTCAAGCGGAGCGAGCCTTCGTCATCAACTTTGCACCTATCGGGCGAGCGCGCGGCCAAGCATTTTGACTTCATTCGGCTCGAGCATGGCGCGCGCCCGGAATTGATCCTGGAACAGCGGCGGTGCCATACCCTGACGGCCAACCTTGAGAGGCTGGATTTCGCCAGTGGCCGTGTCGATCCGCACAAACTCGACGACCGTCGTTCCGTCCGAGTAGACAGCTTCGATCCTCAGCTGCAACATTTCGAAGTCAGCGGCCCGGCGGCCAATCAACAGGTCCTTGCCGGGCCGGTCGAGCCAGTTAGGCAATGGCTGGCCGTCGAGTCCCGTGATCCGGTAATCGACGATGTCCTTGCTGCCATCCACAATTGTATTGGAGATCTGGATGATGAGCGTATCCTGACGCACAAGGCTTTCCACGACCACCTGCTCACGCGTGCTCAGCCCGCCGAGATTGCCGGGAACATCGCGCCGCATCGAGAAGCCAGGCAAGCTGACGAGCTTGTAGTCCTGGGTCGGCCGGTCGAATCCGGCATAGTCCAGAATCTCGCGTATCCGCTCCGCCCGAATGGTGTCGACGATGGCGCCGTTGCTCGAGAGAGCGCCGATCCCGCCAAGCGACTTGACCCCATTGGCAGCGGCCAGAACGACGCCATCGGCCGATAGGCTTCCGGCAAGGCTGTTGAGATCGCCGACGGCGAACACGGCGTCGATGACAGCACCGTCCGCCGAAATCCCCTGATATGGAGAGCCGATTTCAGGCTGACTAGGTACATCGTCCCTACCAGGACCATTGAAGCCGAACTCGACAGGACGTTCGACGAACCCGTCTTCGAATACGGCAATCGAAACGGTCGCTATCGCAAATCCACCATTGCCGTCGCTGATTACGTAACGGATGGTATCCTGGCCAGAGAAGCCCGGTCGCGGCGTGTACTTGATCGAACCGTCGGCGAGGATCTCGACCGTGCCGTTGGCGGCATTGGCCTTGATGACTGAAAGAGGATCGCCGTCGGGATCGGAATCGTTCCTCAGAACATCGACAGTCACCGTTTTGCCCGGGCGAACGGAGGCCTCGTCGTTGGTTGCTTCCGGCGCCGGGTTTGAAACCGGCCACTGGAATGTCTTGGTGATTGTGCTGCCCTTGCCGTCATCGACCGTCAAAGTGACGACATACGGCCCGCCCTTCGACGCGTCCGGCGGAAGTGTTCCGGTCACCAATCCAGTCTTGGGATCGAGTGTCAGACCCGGCGGCAATCCTGTTGCCGTGTAAGTTAGCTTGTCGCCGTCGACATCGCGCGTGTTCGTCGACAGATCGAACGTGATTGGCGAACCGTCGGTCGATTTCGGCGGCGTGATCGTGCCAACGACAGGAGTATCGTTGACCGGCGTCACCATCACCGTGATCGTGCGTGTAATGGCGCCACCGTGGCCGTCGGAGACCGTGTAGGTGAACGTGTCCGGCCCGAAATAGTTCGGAGCGGGCGTGTAAGTGTACGTGCCATTGGGGTTGACGGTTACCGTGCCGTGCACCGGGTCGGACCCCTTTGCATAGACCGGCGTATCACCATCGGCATCCGTTGCCGGCGGCAGTGTACCAACGAACGGCGTATCTTCCTTGGTCGTCAACGATCCGTTGTTGGCGACCGGCAGATCGTTGACCGGCTTGACGATCAGCGTCACGGTTGCTTCCGCAATGCCGCCATTGCCGTCGCTGATCCGGTACGTGAAGCTGTCGGTGCCGTTGTAGTTGGCATCTGGCTTATAACTGAAGGTTCCATTCGGGTTCAGCGTCAGCGTGCCATGCGCCGGACCGCTCACTGCGCTGATGCCGTTGGCTGGGTTGCCATCCGCATCGACGATGGTGAGCGTGTCACCATCGACATCGCGATCCTGACCCAGCGTGCCGGGCGTCAGATCGCCACCAATGAGCGTATCTTCGTTGCCGGTGAAGGCATCGTTGACGGCAATCGGTGTGTCGTTGACAGGCGTTACCGGTCCAAGCGATAGCGTCGCCGTATCGGTCAAAGTGCCGTCGGTGACTGTGTAGGTCGCAACCGGAACCGGACCGTTATAATTCGGTGCCGGGTTGAACGTAAAGCTGCCGTTCGAATTGATTTGCAGATTGCCAACACCGGGGATCGTGGCCGTCGAGCCGGCCGGATAGGTGGTGCCGTTGATGACGAACTGAGTCACCGACAGTGCTGGCCCGTCGACATCGGTGTCGTTAGTGAGCACGTTGCCGGTTGCCGGCATGTCTTCCGTCACCGGAACCACATCGTTCACTGCCACTGGCGCATCGTTGACCGGTGACACCGGACCAAGCGTCAACGTCGCTGTATCTGTCAGCGTGCCGTCGGTCACCGTGTAGGTGGCGACCGGAACCGGACCAAAATAGTTCGGCGCCGGGTTGAACGTAAAGCTGCCGTTCGAATTGATGCGCAGATCACCGACGCCTGGAATTGCCGCCGTCGAGCCAGCCGGATAGGTGGTGCCGTTGATGACAAACTGCGTCACCGATAAAGCTGGACCATCAACGTCGCCGTCGTTGCTGAGCACATTTCCAGTAGCCGGAGTGTCTTCCGACACTGGAACCGAATCGTTCAGCGCGACCGGCGGATCGTTGACCGGCATCACAGGGCCTAAGTTGAGCGCCCCCGTGCTGGTGTTGAAGCCGTCACCCACGGTGTATGACACCGCCGGAACGGGCCCAGTGTAATTGACCACCGGTGTGAAGGTGAACGCACCCGTCGAACTGATGATGAGCGTGCCGACCCCCGGAATGATCACCGGGGTGCCTGCCGCCATCGGACCTGGCAATCCGGCGACCGTGTAATCTAACACAGTCAGCGGATCGCTTTCGGTATCGGTATCGTTGGTCAGAACATTGCCGGATACCGGCATGTCTTCCGTCACCGGCACGTTGTCGACGATCGCGAACGGCGGATCGTTGCTGGCCGAGACGTTGAGTGTCAGCGTTGCCGTGTCCATTCCGCCGTTTGTGTCGGTAACGGTGTAGGTCACGACAGGTACAGGACCATTGTAATTGGCCGCCGGCGTGAACGTGTAACTGCCGTTCGAATTTACCACCAGATCGCCTTCGGCAAGACTCACCGTTATACCCGGCGCGTAGGTTGTACCGTTGACGGTGAAGTCCTGCACGGAAAGCGTGTCGCCTTCCACGTCGGTATCGTTGCTGAGAAGGTTGCCGGTTGTGGGCGTATCTTCCAGCGCCGTACGAGTGTCATTGCCGGCGACCGGTGGATCGTTGACCGGAGTGACGCTGATCGACACCGTTCTCGTCACCGAGCCGCCGTTGCCGTCGGACACGGTGTAGGTGAAGCTATCCGGGCCGTTGTAGTTCAGGTCCGGCGTGTAAATGTAGGTGCCGTCCGAATTGACGACCAACGTTCCTTGAGCTGGATCCGTGGCTTTGCTGAACGTCAGCGTATCGCTATCGGCGTCGGTTGCCGTGAGTGTGCCGTTGATCGGCATATCCTCTGGTGTTGTCTCGGAGACATTTGACGCGACCGGAGCGTCGTTGAGCGGGTTGATTGTCAACGTCACGGTTGCTGTGGCGGTCGCACCATCAGCGTCAGTGATCGTGTACGTGAAGGTATCGAGTCCGCCATTCGAATTGTAGTTGGCGTCCGGAGTGTAAGTGAAGGTGCCGTCCGGGTTGAATACCAGCGTGCCATGCGATGGGCCTGTGAGCATGGAGTAGGTCACGGAATCGCCGTCCGGATCCTGATCGTTCGCCGTTACCGAGCCGGTTACGGCCGTGTCCTCAGATCCAGAGAAGGCATCATTTCCGGCCGTCGGCGCCGGGTTAGAAGCGGTATAGGTGAACGTCCGCGAAACAAGTGCGCCCTGGCTATCGGTCGCCGTGACAGTGATCGAATAGACGCCATCGCTCAACGGACCGCCGTCGGATGCGCTGGTGCCTAAGGTGCCGGTGATCTCGCCGGACGCCGGATTGATGGAAAGACCAGCCGGTAAACCGGTTGCTGAGAAGGTCAGCGTATCGCCGTCGGGATCGGCAAAACCTGTTCCGGCAGGAATACTGACCGGTGTTGCGTCAACGCCCATCGTATTCGAAAGTACCGGACCCGTCGGCGCCGGGTTGGCGACGTTCCAGGTGAAAGTTTGGCTCGTCATTGCGCCAGCCGGATCGGTGGCGATGATCGTGACTGTGTATGGGCCGCCGGCCGAAGCCAGATGGTCGATCGTTCCGGTGATGATTCCAGTTGCCGGATCAATGGACAGACCAGGCGGAAGTGGATCTGCCGGATCGACACTGAAGGTCAGCGTCGGGCCGTCGACATCCGAGAAATTGCCAGAAACATTGAGCGTGATCGGTTCGTTGTCGTTGCTCGAAACGGTAGAAATTGGTGTCGAGACGGGCGCGTCATTGACGGGTGAGACCGGTCCAAGCGTGAGGGTCGCCTGGTCGGTGCCGCCATCCCCGTCGGACAGCGTGTAGGTGACGACCGGAACGGGGCCGTTGTAATCGGCATCCGGCGTAAATGTGTAGTCGCCGTTCGACGCGATGGTGATCGTGCCGACGCCGGGAATAGTTGCGGTATCGCCTGGATTGAAGGTGCCAAAGACGCCATCGACCGTGAAATCGGATACCGATTTGGTGTCGCCATCCGGATCGGTGTCGTTGGTCAGCACATTGCCGGATGCCGGAGTGTCTTCGGTCACACTCGCCGTATCGTTGACAGCCGTCGGCACCGGGTTGCCGACCGAAATCGAGAAAGTCACCGGCGTCGAACCGCCGTTCCCGTCATTGGCAGTCACGGTGACGGTGTAAACGCCGCCGGCGCCGCCTTGCGATGCATTCTTGTCGACGGTTCCAGTGATAAGTCCGGTTACCGGGTCGATGCTGAGTCCCGTTGGCAGGCCGCTCGCCGAGTAGGAGAGCGTGTCGCCGTCAACGTCGGTGAAGGCCGCGCCGGCGTTAATGGTCAAGGGCAGATTGTCGGTCGCGGATTCATTGTTAATTGCAGTCGCGTCCGGAGCATCGTTGGCGCCATTGATGGTGATCGACAGCGTTGCCGTCGAGAAGCCACCGTTGCCGTCAGACAACGTGTACGTGACGGTCGTGACGCGGCTATCGCCGTTCTGCAAGTCTTCGAACGCGCCGTTCTGCGCAAACGTATACGAGCCGTCGGCATTGATGACAAACGTGCCGCCGGCAGAACCGGAAACCGGCTGGCCCACAGTGGCCGGAGAGCCATTGACGGCGCCGACGGTCTTGGGATCGTTGTCCGGATCGGTATCATTGCTGAGGACGCCGGATACCGCGTTGACGGTTGCGTTGGCGCCTTCCGCTAGCGTCCGGGCATCGTCAGCAGCCGTCGGAGCAGGGTTGTTTACGGTCCAGGTAAACGTCTGGCTGACCGCCGCACTGGCCGAATCGGTTCCGGTTACCAGAACGGTATAGGGACCTGATTGCGACGCGCTCGGGTCAATCGTTCCAGAAATGATTCCTGTTGCAGGATTGATCGAGAGACCGGCTGGCAAGCCGATGGCCGAGAACGTCAACGTATCGCCATCCGACGTATCGATATCTTGGAAGAACGAGCCGACATTGATGCTGACAGAATCGCTGTCATTGTTCGTCAGATTGGCCAGCGTATCAACCGTCGGTGCATCGTTCTGCGGCGTGACGTTGATGGTCAGCGTCGCGGTATCCGTACCGCTGTTGCCGTCGCTGGTCGTGTAGCTCAGCGTCTCGACACCGTTGAAGTTTGCGTTTGGCGTAAAGGTCAGCACCTGGTTGCCGAAGGCATCGGTCGAGAGTTCGACCTGCCCATTCGGCGTCAGAACCGGACTGCCAACCGAGATCGCCTGACCGTTGATGTGCGTGATCGTCAGCGGATCGTTGTCGGGGTCAAAATCGTTGGCGAGGACGGTAGCGACCACCGGCGTATCTTCTGGTGTGGTCACGCTATCGTCAGCCGATGTCGGCGGAATGTTGAGAATACGCCATGTGAACGTCGTGGTGACCATGCCGCCGTTGCCGTCATCGGCCGTGACGGAAATCGGGTAGGCCTCATCGCCGCTCGGTGCCGAGGCATTCGGGTCGATCGTGCCCGTGATTTCGCCCGTGGCCGGATTGAACGACAATCCTGCGGGTAGACCAGTGATCGTATACGTCAGCGTATCGCCATCGAGGTCAGAGAAAGCGCTCGAGATATCGATGCTGACAACCGAGCTGTCGGCATCGACAAGGTTGCCAAGTCCTGTGGTCGCCGGCGCATCGTTGACCGGTGTGATCGTGACCGTGACCGTTGCCGTCGAGACGCCACCGTTGCCGTCGATGATTTGATAGACGATCGTGTCAGTGCCGTTGAAGTTCAGATTTGGCGTGTAGTCGATCGTACCATCCGGCTTGATCGCTACCGTGCCATTGCCAGCCGCCGCCGCGGTCACGGTCAGCGTGTCACTATCTGGATCGGTATCGTTGCCAAGAACATTGATATTGGCCAGCGTATCTTCGGCGGTCGTCGCCGTATCGTTGTTAGCCGTCGGGCCTGGGTTGGTGACGGTCCAATTGAAACTCGTTGAAACCGTACCGCCCGGATTACCGTCGCTTGCGGTCACGACAACCGTATAGGGTCCGGTTTGCGAGGCCGAATTCAAAATAGATCCGGAAATGACGCCGGTGACCGGATTGATGCTCAATCCCGGCGGCAGACCGGTTGCCGAATATGTCAGCGGTTCGCCATCCGAATCGGCGAACGACGACGCGACCGGGATCGACACGAACTGGCCGTCGAGATTGTTGCGGTCCGCAAGACCCGTGGTCGTCGGGATATCGTTGACATCGCCAATCGTCACCGTGACGGTCGTCGTCTCGGTCACGCCGCCCGATGTCACCGTGTAGGTGAAGCTGTCGGTGCCATTGAAGTTTGTGTCGGGCGTGTAAACAACCGTGCCGTCCGCGAGGAACGATACCGTACCGCTGACACCTTGCGTCACGCTGGTTACGGCACGGCCCGGATTGTCAAAATTATCGGCCGAAACGCCGCCTGAACCGGTCAGAACGTTGATGGTGACTGGCGTATCTTCGTTGGTTGCGACGCTGTCAGCAACGATGTCGACAATCGGATTGACTGTAATCGCTACCGTCTCGCTGGTCGTCACCGTGCCATCGCTGGTCGTGATGGAGATCGCCGCCGCGCCGTTGTAGTCAGCAGTCGGCGCATACCTTAACCCGTTGACGGCAGCGGTAATATCAGCCGCCGAACCGGTGACGGTGATCGTGCCGGTGCCGTTGCCGCTCACCGTCACGCCAACGAGCGAGCCAAGATTAAGTACACCATTGGTTGCCGACAACGTGACCGACAGCGTATCGCCGTCGATGTCGCTGAATGTGATGGCATTGCCGTTGGCCGCCGAAAACACTGCGTTGGTATCTTCGTTGGTCGACTGCGACGCCGGCGCAGTGGTGACGGGAGCGTCATTGACAGGCGCAACGTTGACCGAGACCGTCGTCGTCTCGGTGACGCCACCTGATGTCACGGTATACGTGAAGCTATCTGGCCCGTTGTAGTTGGCATCCGGCGTATAGGTGACTTGGCCACCCGCTCCGATCGAGACCGTGCCATTTGCCGGCTGCGTGACGCTGGAGATTACCGCGCCTGAATTCTCAAACGAGTCATTGGTGAGCACATTGACGGTGATCGCCGTATCTTCGTTGGTTGAAACCGTATTGGCGACGATATCGGCTACCGGTGAAACCGTGACGGGGATCGCACCCGAAGCTATGGCGCTGCCGTCGGTCGTCGTAACGCTCAACACCGCGCTGCCATTGTAGTCGGCTGTCGGGACGAATTGCATCCCGTCAAGCGCCGCATTGATGGCAGCGGGTGTGCCGTTCAACGTGATCGTGCCGGTGCCATCGCCGGTGACTGTCACGCCGGGTGCCGTTCCGAGATTGAGAATGCCATTGGTCGCCGAGATGGTCGTGGTCACGCTGCCGCCGTCGAGATCGGCAACGGTCACCGCATTTCCTGTCGCGACGCTGAAGGTCAAGGTGTTGTCTTCGGCGACCGACTGGGCGGGCGGCAAGGATTGCGTCGGCACATCGTTGATGGCATTGACAACCACCGTCACCGTCGCCGTTTCCGTCACGCCGCCCGATGTCACCGTGTAGGTGAAGCTGTCGGTGCCATTGAAGTTGGCATTCGGCGTATAGGTGACTGTGCCATCGCCGTTGATGATGACAGTGCCATTGGCGCCATTGCCGACGCTTGTGACCGCGTGACCCGGATTCTCAAAGGTATCGTTGCCGAGAACCGTGATGGTGACCGGCGCGTCTTCGTTGGTTGTGCCAGTGTCATTCTGGATGTCGGAGACCGATGCCAAATTAATGGCAACCGTGCCGGCGACCGGCGCGGCAACGCCGTCCGAAGTAGAGACGGACATCGTTACAGAGCCGTTGGCGTCAGCAACCGGCGTGTATATCAATCCATTGAGTGCAGCAGTGACCGCTGCCGGCGAACCGGACAGCGTGACAAACCCAGAGCCGTTGCCAACAATCGTCACGCCGGGCGTGGCAATCGCTGCGAGCGTGCCGGCCGGAACCGAGATCGTGGTCGTGATAGCAGCGGTGGGGTCAATGTCACCCAGGATGATTTGATTGCCGTTGGCGCCCGAAAACACGACGTTGGTATCTTCGGTGCCGGTCTGTGCCGGCGGCAGGATTTGGGTCGGCGCATCGTTGACGTTGGCGACATTGACCGTGACAGTTGTCGTTTCGGTAACGCCACCGGACGTCACGGTGTAGGAGAAGCTATCCGTGCCGTTGAAGTTGGCGTTCGGCGTGTAGACAACATTGCCAGAGGCATCGATCGTAACGCTGCCGTTGGCCGGCTGAGTATAGCCGGTAACAGCCGGCGAACCTTCGAATGTGTCGGCGGTGGCGCCGTTGGTGCCGGTCAGAACGTTGAACGAGATGGTCGACTCTTCGTTGCCGGAAACCGTATCGGCCGTGATGTCGGCTACCGGCGTGACGGCGATGGAAAGGTTCGCAGTCGTCGTCGCAAGCCCATCGTTCGAGACAATCGTCAGCGTATCCGGGCCATAGTAGTCCGGCGTACTTTCGTACGAGAGGCCATTGAGGGCCACCGTGATCGCCGCTGGCGAGCCGGTAATCGTGACTGAACCCGTGCCATCGCCCGTGACCGTGACGCCAGCGACTGAGCCGAGCGTCAGCGTGCCATTGGTAACGGACACCGTGGTCGCAATCGACGGGCTATCGAGGTCGGTGATGGAGATCGCGTTGCCGGTGCCTGAGCTGAAAACGAGCGGCGTATCCTCGCCAGTCGTCTGGTTGCCGGGAACAGTGTTCTGCGGGCTGTCGTTCGCCGGATTGACGTACAGCGTCACCGTTGCTGTGCTGGTCGCGCCATCAGCATCAGTCACCTGGTAGGTGAAGGTATCGGTGCCCGTGAAGTTGGCATTCGGCGTGTAGGTGAACGTGCCGTTCGTGTTGAGTGTCAAGGTGCCATTCGACGGACCTGAGACCGGCGTGGCGTTGACCGTCAGCGTGTCGCCATCGGCATCACTGTCATTCGCCAGAACGGCACCCGTGATATCGATTTCTTCCGTGCCCGTGTAGGCATCGTCCTGAGCGACCGGTGCCGGATTTGCGACGGTCCATGTGAATGTCGTCGTTGCCAAAGCGCCAAATGCGTCGGTTGCCGTCACGGTGACGGAGTAAACGCCGCCCGGCGCCGCCACGGAGGCGTGGCTATCGATGGTTCCGGAAATAAGGCCAGTCGCCGGATTGATGGTGAGGCCAGCCGGAAGGCCGGTCGCAGAATACGCGAGAGATGCGTTGTCGACGTCGGTGAACAGCGGTCCAGCATCGTAGCTGTCGGCTGCGCCGTCGGTGCCCGTCTGATTGGCGGCCGCAGACGCGACCGGCGCATCGTTGACCGGGGTCACAGTCATGGTGACCGTGGTGGTTTCGGTTACGCCGCCCGATGTCACCGTGTAAGTGAAGCTATCCGGTCCATTGTAGTTCGAGTCCGGCGTGTAGGTGACATCGCCGCCAGCGCCGATCGAGACCGTGCCGTGCGCCGGTTGCGTGACCGACGAAATGGTAGCACCCGGGTTCTCAAACGAATCATTCGTTAGCACGTTGAACGTGCGTGGCGTGTCTTCTGCCGTCGCAACATTATCGGCCGCGATATCGACGACCGAAGAGGCGGTGATACCAACAGTGCTGACCGCGGCCGGCGCAACACCGTCCGATGTCGAAATGTTGAGTGTCGTCGCGCCGTTCCAGTCGGCAGCCGGAGCGAACGAAAGGCCATTCAGTGCCGCCGTGATCTGCGCCGGAGAACCGGTGACCGTGATAGTACCAGTGCCGTTGCCGGTGACCGTGACGCCCGAAATTGACCCGAGCGTCAGTATACCGTTTGCGATGGTGAGAGTCGTCGTCACCGTGCTGTCGGCATCCGATATGGTTATGGCATTGCCATTGGCCGACGAGAAGACAAGCGGGGTATCTTCGACCGTCACCTGAGACGGCGGAACGGAATTGACCGGCGCGTCGTTGACGGCATTGACTGTTACAGTCACGGTCGCCGTTTCAGTCACGCCACCTGAGGTCACCGTGTAGGTGAACGTGTCGGTCCCATTGAAGTTCGAATTCGGCGTGTACGTGATGGAGCCATTGGCAGCAAAGCTGACCGAGCCATTAGCGGGCTGCGTGACGCTCGTGACGCTAGGGAAGGCCGCCTCGAAACTGTCGGCCGTTGCACCATTCGTACCCGTGATGACGTTGAACGTGCGCGCGGTATCTTCGTTCGTGGATACGGCGTCATTGGTGATATCGGCAACCGGGGCAACAGTCATGGCAACCGTGTTGGCGGTCGTTGCCGTTCCGTCTGTGGTCGAGATCGTCAGCGGCGCAGAGCCGTAATAGTCGGCGGCCGGCGTGTAGGTGATCGAGGCGATGGCCGCATTGATCTCAGTGGCCGTACCACTGATGGTGACCGTGGTCGAACCGCCGCCGGTGATGGTCGCACCACCACCAGTTACAACGTCGAGCACTCCAGTGCCCACCGGAATCGTGATCGTCGTGGTAAGTGTGCCGCCATCGACATCCGCGACGCTGGTGCCGGTGATGGTTTTCACCGTATCTTCTGTTGCCGACTGCGGACCAGGCACAACTTGGGCCGGCGCATCGTTGACGGCCGTCACCGTCATGTTGACCGTCGCGACTTCGGTCACGCCCCCCGATGTCACGGTGTAGGTGAACGACGGCGTGCCGTTGAAGTTGGCGTTCGGCGTGAACGTCAGGTTACCTGTGGCATCGAGCGTCACCGTGCCGCCTGTCACCGAAACACCAGCATCGCCAGCCGTGATGGCAAAGCCATCGATGTTGGTGATCGTGCGTCCGGGGTTCTCGAACGTGTCGTTGCCGAGCGGTGCGAACGTAACCTGGGTATCTTCGTTGGTCGTCACGCTATTGTCGGCGATATCGGCGACCGGCGAAACGGTGATAGTTCGCGTATCAATATCGGTGAGTGTGCCATCTGTCGTAGAGATCTGGAACGACGCCGATCCGTTGTAGTCGGCTGTCGGCGAGTAGCTGAGGGTTGCCAGCGCCGCGTTGATTTGAGCTGGAGTGCCCAAGAGCGTGATGGTTCCTGTGCCAGCACCGGTGACCGTGGCGCCTCCGGTCACGCCGAGGTTCAAAGCGCCGTTGGTGATCGAAACGGTGGTTGTCAATGTTCCGCCGTCGATATCGGCGACCGAGACGCCCGTGATCGCCAACGTGCCGTCTTCGACAACAGGACCAATAGTTGCGGGAACCGTGTTGACCGGCGCATCGTTGACCGGGTTTACGGTCAAGGTCACCGTTGCGGTTTTGCTGTCGCCGTCGGCGTCTGTGTAGCGATACGTGAAGCTATCTGTGCCGTTGAAGTTGCCCGCCGGCGTGTAGACGAACGCACCCGTCGATGTGTTGAACGAGGTCAGAACGCCGTTGGCCGGGCCGGTCACGATGGAAAGCGGCGTTGCGGCCGGACCGTCCCCGATGTCGGTATCATTGGTGAGAATGTTGCCAGAGATCGTCGCGTCTTCATTGCCGGAGAACGCATCATCTGTGGGATCGGGCGCGCGATCGATGTTGATCGTCGTCAC
>JANORU010000489.1:0-5868 GCA_031415475.1 Hyphomicrobium sp. | reverse complement strand
AAAGGCACGCTCTATATGCGCCAAGGCGGCACCATGCCGGTGTACTGGCATGGGCCCTCGATCGGTTCGGATTTTGGCGCCGAAGGCGGCCGGACGCTGTTCCTGGTCTACCGGCTCGACCAGCCCGAGAAGTTGTTCCGGACGTTCACCGGCGTCGATGGCTCGGCCTATCTGGTCGGTGGTGTCGGTTTGACGCTGCTCAAGGGCGGCAAGATCATCATGGCCCCGATCCGGTCCGGCATCGGTTTTCGACTTGGCGCCAACATCGGATACTTGAGATTCACCGACCGGCCGACGTGGAACCCGTTCTGATCGCGATCAATAGCCGCCCGATCAATAGCCATATGGCGAATAGTACTGGCGCATGACGTAGCGGCGCGGTTTGCCGTTGCGGTAGCCATACTGCGTCCGCCGCTTGGGCGGGTAGTAATAAGCCGGCGCATCGCCCGGATAGACATACTTGGTGCCGTAGCCGTAGCCATTGTACCCGCCGCCATAGTTGTAGCTGTAGCGGGTTGTGGGCCGGGTGCCGTAATAGGCAAAGCGCGGATCGCCCGAGCGGCGTTTGGCAATCTTGGGCGCGGTGTACGTTGGCTTGCCGTGCACAACGATGCGCGTCGCCGCGCGGGTATGCTGGCTGACGAGCTTATAAAGCGCCGCTGCATGAGATGGAGAAAGTCGCACGCAGCCGTGCGACGCCGGAGTACCGAGCATACCGATCGAATACGTGGCGTGAATGGCATTGCCGCCGGAGAAGAAGATCGAATGCGGCATCGGCGCGTTGTCGTACTTGCGCGAATACCACATCTTGGTCATCCAGATTGGCGAGAACGACCCGGTCGGCGTTGGGTATCCATAGGCACCCGACGACACGCGCCAGGTGTATTTCGACACGCCATCTTCGGCGACGTTCATCGTCTGGGTGGTCAGGTTGATATCGATCGCGAGCGTCGGCCGCGGCGGCGGGGGAGGAGGCGTCGCCTTCTTCACTTCCTCGGGGACTTCTTCCGCACCGCCGGCAACTTCCTCAGCGGTGACAGGTGCAGCGGGCTCTATCGCTGCAGGCTCGGAATTGGCGGCTGGTGTCGTAGTAGCTTCGGCGGGTGCGGTTGGGGCGGCGTCCGCTTCTGGCGATGAACTCGATGCTGCGGCGGCTGGGGCAGGCGTATCGACCGGCTCGGCGCGCGCCGGTGCGGCGGCTGAGACCGCCAAAAGGACGGCGAGCAGGATATGGTCGTAACGCATAGAACTCACTCCGAAAAACCAATTCATCGCCAGTTTGACTTGCCGCCCCACTCCGGCCGTTCGTGAGCCGAATCGAGCGTTGCACCCTGATTGGGCTAATTCGTGATGCTGATCCTGGTACTGCGCAGGCCGTAGCTGCGCACCAAGCTGAAAAATTCCCGGGCATTCGATGGGTGCAAGCGGACGCAACCGTGCGAGGCCGGGCGGCCAAGCTGGCCGACGTGACTAGTGCCGTGAATGGCATAGCCGCCGGTGAAAAACACCGCGTTGTGCATCGGCGCCATATCGTATTTGCGCGAGTACCAGCGCGGCTCTAAACGATGCGGCCGGAACGATCCGCCCGGCGTCCCATATCCCCGCCGCCCGGTCGACACCGGCCACTGGTACATCATATCGCCGTTGACCCAGACCGTCATGGTCTGAGAACTCTTGTCGATGCGCGCTCTGACGTCAGCCGATGCCGTCGAGACAGCAGCCACTGAGGCGGACAAGACAACAATTGAGGAAAGTAGAAATCTGAGATGACGCATTACTGAACCCCGCATCGAGAGCGCTAGTCGCGCTCGCGGTCTGCCCCACGCTGACCGAAGAGGGTTAGCATATCGTTTACAAAGCCGCCGTTGAAGGACGCCGGCGCCACAGATCAGATCACAAATTATTCCGCTCGCGCAGCACTGGCCGCCGCCTTCACGAGCTCGTATCCGGCCAGAGCGCGTTGACGCGCCTGGCCGTGATCGACAATCGGCAAGGGATAGGTCGTGCCGAGTTTGATGCCGGCTGCGGCCAAAACAGCTGGCGGCGCATCCCACGGCGCATGGATGTCCGCGTCTGGGAGATTGGCCAGTTCCGGCACCCAGCGGCGAACGTACTGGCCATCGGGATCGAACTTTTCGCCTTGTGTCACCGGGGCAAAGATCCGGAAATAGGGTGCTGCATCGGCGCCGCAGCCGGCCACCCACTGCCAGCTCGCGGCGTTGTTGGCGAGATCGGCATCGACGAGCGTATCCCAGAACCAGGCTTCGCCTGCCTGCCACGGGATCAACAGGTGCTTGATCAGAAACGAAGCGACGACCATCCGCACGCGATTGTGCATGTAGCCCGTGTGCCAAAGCTCGCGCATTCCGGCATCGACAATGGGATATCCTGTCTGCCCGCGCTGCCACGCCCTCACGGCCGCCTTATCCGACGACCAGGGAAATGCGCCGAACTCCGGCCGGAAGGGTGCCTCGGGCAGCGTCGGCCAATGAACCAGAAGGTGGTTGGCAAACTCGCGCCACACGAGTTCCTTCAGGAATGTCTCAAGCCCCTTGTCGGCGCCGCCCGTTTTCGCCGCCGCATCAACTGCGGCGTGCCAGCACTGGTGCGGACTGATTTCTCCGAAGTGCAAATGCGGCGACAAACGCGACGTGCCAGAGCGATCCGGCCGATTGCGATCTTCGGTGTAGCTCTTGAGAGCGGCCGCGAGAAACCGCTTCAAACGCTCCTGAGCCCCAACCTCTCCCGGTTGCCATTCGTCGCGCAGCCCGCCAGCCCAATCGGGCTTCATCGGCAGCAGCTGCCAGCTTTGAAGGGTGTCACTGGCAACTTTCCCGCTCCAACCCGGAATGACTTTAGGACTTGGAACCGGCTTTGCTGGAGTGCCGAGGCCCGCGAGCGCCCGCCAGAACGGCGTGTAGACTTTGAAGGGATCGCCGGCCTTCGTTCGCACCTCTTCGGGCTCCCGCAAGAGCGAGCCGGCAAATCTTTTGAGTTCGACTCCGGACTTGGCGAGCTGCTGTTTGAGGGAGGTATCCCGCACTGACGCCCACGGTTCGTACATGCGGGTGATGTAGACGGCGCTGGCGCCGGTCTCCTGCACAACCGTTGTGACTTCATCACTTGCCGAACCGCGGCGCAGGATAAGGCGCACGCCCTTTGCTTCGATGGCCGCCGCAAGCGAGGTAAGGCTGTGGTGCAGCCACCATCGCGACGCCCCGCCCATCGGCCAAGGCCCGGCAGACGTGTCATCGAGAACATAAAGCGCAATCAGCGGTGCACCGGTTGCGGCGGCAGCCGAAAGGGCACGGTGGTCATGGAGGCGAAGATCCTGCCGAAACCAAACGACAATCGGCTTGTCTTTCATTCCTTGGAGGACCCCGGATTTTGGTGGTGGCAGCGTCAATCCCGCCAACTGAAACGCGATCTTGACGCCGATAGATCAGGGCCTGGAGCACATTGAACGTGACCGACACCTCAATTGAAGAGCAAGTCGAACAGCGTCTTTGGCTTCTTCCTCTGTTGGGCGGCGCGCTGCGGTTTTGGCGCGAAGGTTCGATTGCTAGCGCTAGCGCCGCCAGCAAGCGGCTGATTCCAAGGTGCCCAAGCCGGGCCATAGGAACTACCGGACCCCGAGACGCGGCGCGTGCCGGCGGCACCAAGCGGCGCTCCGTATCCTGCACCGGCAAGTCCCGCACCGGTAAAATCGAATTCCTCCGTTACGCCATCGAGAGCGGCAACCGAGACCTTGCCGTTGTCCCACGTCCAGTTCGATTGCTTCGCGCCCTGGCGATGCGGCGTAATCCCGATCACCCGCATCTGACGAAGATCGACAAGGGCAACCTGCTCGGTCTCTTCGGCGCCATTGCGTGTCTTCAACGCGCCACCGCTGAAACGCAACACACCCAAGCCACGGAACTGGTCCTGCTTTTCTTCCCATTCAAGGATCCGCGGCTCGCCCTCGCCCATCATTTCGAGCGGAATGTTGAGGCGCGGATAGAGGTCGCTGACAGCTGCATACTGCGTGCCGCGGCGGACGATCTTCCAAGGCTCGACGCTGCCGGCGGCAACCACGTCCGATACATCGGGCATTGGCGGAACGCCAAGCCGTTGCAGGGCGTCGAGAGCGTCGCGATAGCCAGGACGCAGCGCCAAGGCCTTGCGCAAGCCTGTAATCGCCTGATCTGGCTTGCCCTGCGCTTCATCGATCTCGGCCTTGGCCCAAAGCACTTCGGCGCGATCTGGGGCAAGCTTCCAGGCCGTCTCGACATCCTTCTGGCCGACACCGGCCTGACCGTTCTGCTTGTACACGTAAGCCCGTGACGCAAACGCCAGCGCCGAGCGCGGATCGAGTTCGATGGCCTTGTTGAGATCGGCGTAGGCCTCCGCCCACATCTCCGTCATGCCATACACAAGCCCGCGCGCCTGATAGGCCGAGGCCTGATTGGCATCGAGCGTCAGCGCCTCGGTAAAATCCTTGATCGCCGCATCGAGGTTGCGAATTTGCAGATACGCGTTGCCGCGCAAGACGTAGCTCTCCGCGTGACTGACATCGAAGGCGATGGCGCGCGACAGATCCTCAATCGCTTCGTCGTACGCCTCCGTCAACAGCTTGGCTTCGGCCCGATTGCGATAGCCCGGCGCAAAGCGGGCATCGACGGCGACCGCACGCGTGAAATCGCGAATGGCCGCATGGGGCCGGTTGAGCGCCAATTGCGCCTGCCCGCGCCCGCTCATCGGCACGGCACTTTGCGGCATCAAGGCGATGGCCTTCGAATAGTCGGCAATCGCATCACCGGTCTGGCCAAGGCGCATAAGTGCCCCGGCGCGGTTGTTGTAGGCGGACGCAAAACCGGGCGCGAGCAGGATGGCCCGGTCAAGATCCTTGATGGCTTCCTTGATGAGGCCGAGTGAGATCAGCAGATTGCCGCGATTGTTATAGACGGCCGCGTATTCCGGAAAGAGCTGGACGGCTTTGTTGAAGTCTTCAATTGCCAGCTTCATCTGGCCGGCGCGCATGTAGGCGACGCCACGATCATTGAGGATGGCGGCGCGGCGATCGTTCGTCAGTGACGTCTCATTCAACGCGGCGGTAAAACCGGCAATCGACTGGCTGACGTCGCCGCGAACCAGATCGGAGGCTGCCGCATCGGTCGACGTCACGGAATCGGCGGCCAATGCCAATGTCGACCACGCACCGCCATACGCTAACAGCGTCAGTATCACCGCCAGCGCACACTGCGGGTTGACCAATTTTGATGTTCGGCGCCTATCAATCACGCTCTGTTTGCCTATGTTCGCCGTTGCGACCGATTCGGAAGATGGGCCCGGTGTGCGTGCCGCCGCAATCCTCGTCAATAGCTTGTGATTATGGCTGGCCAAGGGTTCACCGTCACGGACTTTCCGGGCTATCACCACCCCGCGCAGTGCAAAAGAGCAAACTCCAATAGGCGCTTAGGACCTCAAGATGAATCTGTGGCTGCGCCTCCTCGCGTGCCTTCTCGCCGCCCGCTTCAAGCCGGCGCTGTCAATGCCCTCCGGCTTATCGAAACTCGGCTTCAGGGTCTGGCCACACGATCTCGACTTGTCGCTTCACATGAACAATGGCCGCTATCTGACGCTCATGGATATCGGCCGGTTAGACATCATGGTGCGGTCCGGATTGTGGCGCGCGGTGCTCGCCAACAAATGGGTGCCAATCGCCAGCACCATCACCATTCGCTACCGGCGCGAACTTCGCCTGTTCCAGAAGTTCCGTCTCGAAACGCGCCTGTTGTGCTGGGACGATATCCAGGTGGTGATGGAACAGTCGTTCGTGATCGATGGCGGCCCGCGCGACGGCCAGCTTGCCGCGCACGCCCTGTTCAA
>JANORU010000488.1:0-5011 GCA_031415475.1 Hyphomicrobium sp. | reverse complement strand
CAGGAATCGGCGTGCTGTTCGGCGTCGTTGGCCTGACCATGATCGGCTTCTTTGCCGCCAACCTGCTTGGGCGATCGTTGATTTCGTTCGGCGAGATGCTGCTCGACCGGATGCCGATCGTGCGCAATGTCTATCGTGCGTTGAAGCAGATTTTTGAATCGGCCGTCTCCATAACCGGTCCGTCAAAGGCGTTCCAAAAGGTAGGCTTGGTCGAGTTTCCGTCCAAGGGTCTGTGGTCGATCGTGTTCGTGACCGGTGATGTGGCCAGCGAAATCGTCGCGGCACAACCCGGCGGCGAGACCGATCTGATCACTGTTTTCATGCCGACCGGCATCGTGCCGCCCACCGGTTTCATTTGTTACCTGCCGCGCCGCGACGTGCTCCTTCTAAAAATGAGTGTAGAGGATGCTGCCAAAATCATCATTTCGGGAGGCATGGTAACGCCGGATCAGCAGGCGCGCTTGAAGAAGCTGGCTGAAAAGCAGCGGACCGAGCCGGTCGATCCGGCTGCGTCCACCAAGTCCTAGTACCCAGTATCACAAATCCCTGGCACGGCTGACGGCCCAAGATGCTGGCCGGGTAGGAGCGAGGTCGCAGGCGATGTCCCTCATCGGCAAGACCTCGCGACGCCTCCGGCCTGCATCTTCGGCCGCCCATCTTGGCGTAGCCAAGCTTCGCTTGGACGGGTCGCAGATCCCGGGCGCCCGGTGCGTCGTGCTGGAAGCACGCCTTCGGCGTAACGCCGCCGCTCACCGATGCGACGGCATCGCTATCGCGACGGCGCCTGCCGGGCACCTCGGCCTATGCGATCAGACGTACCAGGGATTTGTGATACTGGGTACTAGGTCACTCGCTCGCGGGCTGGCCCAAAGCGGTCGTGCCGCTAAAAGGGGCGTTGCTAGCTCTACCTCTTTACGGCGAAGAATGCCTTCAGGATCGCCGCCGCCTCCACCTCTCCCAATCCACCATAAACCTCGGGCTTGTGATGACACGTTGCGTGCGAGAAGACGCGTGCGCCGTGCTCGACGCCGCCGCCTTTGGGATCACTCGCGGCATAGTAAAGCCGGCGGACGCGGGCGAGTGAGATGGCCGCCGCGCACATCGGGCAGGGCTCCAAGGTGACATAGAGATCGTGATCGGTGAGCCGTTCCGAGCCGAGCGCGCGAGCGACCGCACGCAAGACTAGAATTTCGGCGTGTGCCGTTGGATCGGAGAATTCCCGGGTTCTGTTACCGGCCCGTGCGGCCACGCGGCCATCCGGCCCGACAATCACTGCTCCAACTGGCACCTCGCCGCGGCCTGCTGCCGCGCGCGCCTCGTCGAGTGCCATCTCCATGTGGCCGCGGCCGGTTTCCCCTGTCATAAGAGCCGTTGTCATGCCAAATCCCAAATCACGTCAATCCTCGAAGCCCAAACATGCTGACCGGCGCACGCCCGGGGCACAGGTTGCGCCCCGGCGTACCCCTATGGAGCCGGAAGCGGCGGTCTTTACCGAGCCCTTGCGCATTGCCAAGGCCATGGCGCGGGCCGGGCTGTGCTCGCGACGCGAGGCCGAACGCTGGATCGGGGAAGCCCGCGTCAGCGTCAACGGCAAGGTTCTGAAGACACCGGCCTACGAGGTCGGTCCAGGCGATGCGGTCCTCGTTGACGGCCGGCCGTTACCGTCGAGCGAGATCACGCAGGTCTGGCGCTACTACAAACCAAAGGGTCTTGTGACGACCAACAATGATCCGCAGGGCCGGCCGACGGTGTTCGAAAAGTTACCGCCGGAGTTGCCGCGCGTCGTCTCTGTCGGCCGCCTCGACTTTAACACCGAGGGGCTGTTGCTGCTCACCAACGACGGCAAGCTGGCGCGGCATTTCGAGTTGCCCGCGACCGGCTGGCTGCGCAGTTATCGCGTGCGCGCCCATGGCCGCGTGACGCAGGCCGATCTCGACAAGCTCAAAGCCGGCATCGAAATCGATGGCGTGCGCTATGGGCCGGTCGAAGCGACGCTCGATCGGGGCGGCGAGGGCGCCAATATCTGGCTGACTGTCGGCATCCGTGAAGGCAAAAACCGCGAAGTGCGCAAGGTGCTGACGAGCCTCGGTCTCGATGTCAATCGGCTGATCCGCGTCGGCTTCGGACCGTTCGATCTCGGCAGTTTGCAGCCGGGGGCAGTCGATGCGGTTTCGCGCCGGGAATTGGCGTCGCATCTGGGCTCAAAACTGGCCATCGAATTCGGCTTGAGCGAAAGCCCCGAGGCGCGCCGTGTGCGCCACAAGTCCGGTCAGCCGAAGGCCGAGGGCCGGAGCGCCCGCGACAAGAGTAAGAGCGAGGCATGAGAATTGTCGGCGGCAAGTTCCGCGGCCGCGCCATTACCCCGCCGGAGCATG
Organism: Hyphomicrobium sp.; assembly: GCA_031415475.1. Taxonomy (GTDB): domain Bacteria; phylum Pseudomonadota; class Alphaproteobacteria; order Rhizobiales; family Hyphomicrobiaceae; genus JAGVSR01. The sequence continues at coordinate 2,636 of JANORU010000488.1, read as the reverse complement.
ACGGCGTCCGGCCAACGTCGGACCGGGTACGCGAGAGCATCTTCAATATTCTGGCCCATGGTATCGAGGGTTTTAGGCTTGGGAATGCCCGCGTTATCGATCTGTTCGCGGGTACCGGGGCGCTTGGGCTCGAGGCACTGTCGCGCGGCGCGCAGTATTGCCTGTTTGTCGAGGATGGTGCGGAGACCCGCGCGCTCATTCGCGACAATGTCGAAGCGCTCGGGCTGACGGGCGCGACCAAGATCTTCCGCCGCGATGCGACGAGTCTTGGTCCGGCCGGCGCCATGGCGCCGTTCGATCTGGCGTTTCTCGATCCACCCTACGGCCAGGGTCTTGGCGAACGGGCGTTGGCCTCGCTTAAAGATGGCGGCTGGCTAGTGCCGGGCGCTGTGATTGTTTGGGAAGAGCGTGCCAACAGCCTCACGCCCTGGCCGGACGGATTTACGGAACGCGACCGGCGGGTGTACGGCGATACTCAGGTCGCCATCGGCCAGTTTGCCAGCCCGGCGGAAGCGCCTTAGAGAAGCGCAATAACCCGGCGGTCGTCGAAATGGCCCGCCATCAATAAGAAAAAGGTTTCACTGTGATCATCTCGCTCATCGTCGCCGTCGGGGAAAACGGTGTGATCGGCAATCAGGGCGGACTGCCGTGGCGGCTCTCGTCCGATCTCAAAACCTTTCGCCGGCTGACCATGGGCAAACCGATTGTCATGGGACGGCGCACGTTCCAGTCGATTGGCAAGCCGCTTGATGGCCGCGACAACATCGTGGTTTCGCGCGACTCTACGTTCGAACCGGAGGGCGTAACGGTGCTGCAGAGTTTCGACGAAGCCATGATCGTGGCCCGGGCCCTCGCCCGCACGTCAGGCGCCGACGAGGTTATGGTCATCGGTGGCGCTGAACTCTACAAAGCCGCGCTTGCCAAGGCGAACCGCATTTACTGGACGGCGGTTGCCGCCTCGCCCGATGGCGATACCCACTTTCCAGCACTTGATCCGGCCCACTGGCGCGAGGTTTCCAGCGAACCCCTCCCTCAGGGGCCGCGCGATGAATTTGCTGCGACTCTGAGGGTTCTGGAGCGTGTCCCTTGAACTGCCTGATAAAAGGTCCAAATACGGGCAGCGAGGTTTGCGTCGGGCCCCCCCTTGGCCTATAAGCAGGCCCGATTTCATCTCGGCGCGCAGCCGATGCAACCCTAGTCTTCCAAGAAAGGCTCAAGACGTATGCCGTGGAGCAATCAAAGTGGTGGCGGAAACGGCGGCGGGGGCTGGAAAGGCTCGGGCGGCGGCGGTGGGCCATGGGGTTCGGGTGGCGGCGGCTCCGGCGGCGGCGGCGGCCAACCGCCTGACCTCGAAGATATGTTCAAGCGCAGCCAGGATCGCATGAAGCAGGCCATGCAGGGCGGTGGCGGTGTTCCTGGGCCGCTGTTGTTGCTCGCCTCCGCGGCGGCGATTGCGTTCGTCGCCTGGAATTCCTTCTTCTTCCGCGTCAATCCTGATGAACTTGGCGTCGTGATGCGGTTCGGCGAATTTGTCCGCCAGGAGCCGCCAGGACTTCATTTCCGCCTGCCGTACCCTATTGAAGAAGTTCAGCTGCCGAAGGTGACCCGGCAGAACATCACGGAAATTGGCCTGCGCTCGGCCGATCCGGCGCGCGGTTTTTCGGCGGGCGCCAGTGACGTGCGCGAAGAAAGCCTGATGCTGACGGGCGATGAAAACATCGTCGACATCGATTTCGTGGTCTACTGGCAAATCAGGGATGCCGAACAGTTCCTATTCAATATCCAGAATCCGGAAGTGACGGTGAAGGACGTCGCCGAAAGTTCTATGCGCGAAATCGTCGGCAAATCCAACATTCAGCCGATCTTGACCGAAGCGCGCCAAAAGCTTGCACAGGACGTTGCTAAGCTGATGCAGGACACGCTCAATCGCTACAAAGCGGGTATCACTATCAATCGGGTTCAGTTGCAGAAGTCCGATCCGCCGCAAGAAGTGATCGAGGCCTTCCGCTCGGTGCAGGCCGCGCGCCTTGAAAAAGAAACGTTACAGAACCAAGCGAGTGCCTACGCCAGCAAGGTGGTGCCGGAAGCGCGCGGCGAAGCCGAGCGGATTTTGCAGGCCGCCGAAGGCTTCAAGCAGCAGACTGAAGCCGAGGCCAAGGGTCAGACGGCCCGCTACGAGTCCGTCTATAAGGAATACATAAAGGCGCCGGAAGTGACCCGTCAGCGGCTGTTTCTGGAAACCATGGAACGCGTGATGAGCGGCACCGACAAGATCATTCTCGATAGCAAGAATGGCCAGGGTGTCGTGCCGTTCCTGCCGCTCGATCAGTTGCAACGTAAAAAGCCCGATGCGGCGACGGGAGGCAACTGATCATGGGTAAGTTTGTCAGTTTCCTCCTCGTTCTCGGCGCGATCATCGCCGGTGCAGACTATTCGTCAGCCTTCATCGTCCACCAGAACGAGCAGGCCCTCGTGCTGCGCATCGGCGAGCCGAAGGACGTGATCCGCACGCCGGGTCTGTATTGGAAGTGGCCGGTGTTCGATACGGTCGATTATTTAGACAAACGGATTCTCGATCTCGATGCCAAGGAACAAGAGGTCATAGCTTCTGATAAAAAAAGAAATTTTCTCAAAAT
>JANORU010000487.1:0-2485 GCA_031415475.1 Hyphomicrobium sp. | reverse complement strand
CTTCACATCAGCCGACGACACCCGCGATGTCATTGTCCGGATGTGCGCGGCGACCGACGATGCCGTTCCAAACGCCAACGCGACGATGGTGTCGAACCTCGCCGCCCTGTCGGGCCTGACCGGCGGGCCAACCTATCTTGCGCGCGCCGGCGGCATCGTCCGCGCGTTCGCAGGCGACTTGGCACGCAGTCCGACGGGTCATACGGGCTTGCTCGCACAAGCTCTCGACGTCATTGCCCCGCAGCTCGTGGTCCTGACCGCTGACAGCGACGATGCCATCACGCCCTTTCGTGTCGCGTTGTATCAGCGCTCAATTCCTGGGGCGGTCGAATTGGTCAATTCAGATGCCACGAAAAAGGCGCCAGATATTGCGGCTCTCGCAGGTAAGCCGGCGTTGCCGGGCCAAGGTGCGGCTTTTGTCTGTCTTGGGTCTATCTGCTCTGCGCCAATTTCCGACGCTGGCCTGCTTTTTAGTGCCTTGAACATGCAACGTGAATTGATATTCTGACGGCCGCTGTGACCCATGGAACAGTTGGCGAAACCATTCAGTGATAAATACCGCTTACACCGCTGAACAAGTTCGCGAACTTTGGTTTGCGAGGTCGTTGTGCGCGGCCGCTCGATCGGCGTCGAGCTTGGTCCGCCTGTTTGACTAGAGTTGTGTGAGGTTCGCTGATGAGCGACGCCGCAGTTCCCACTTCGGCATTCAAGCCGAACCGAGTCACCAAGACCAGTTCGGCCACCGATGCGGCATGGTCGGGATCGAAGGGCTTCGCGCGCGACCTGCAAGATCTCAAGCAGCGCGATAATGTCACGAATTTCCACAATATCGCGGTCGTCTACGCGGTCATTGCCGTCACCATCGGGTTGACGATCTGGAGCTATCATCTGGTTGCCGGCGCTGGTCTCGACTGGTGGTGGAACATCCCAGCGACCATCGTCGCCGTGATCGCGATTGGCGGCTCTCAGCACCAGTTCGGCGGCATCATCCACGAAGGCACGCACTACATTCTGTTCGCCGACAAGAAGCTCAATGAAGTTGCATCCGACTGGCTGGCGGCCTTCCCGATCTACACGTCGACCTATTCGTTCCGGCTGCACCATCTGGCGCACCACCAATTCGTCAACGATCAGGAACGCGATCCGAACTTTGCTCAGTCGCACGATGGCGGCTATTGGCTGGATTTCCCGCTCGAGCACTATGAACTGGTGTTGGGCGTGTTGAAGCAGCTCAATCCGATCCGGCTGGCGCGCTACATCCTGGCACGCGCCAAATACAGCGTTATCGGCGTCGAAACCAATCCCTATGCCGACATGTCCAAGAAGGGTTCACCGTGGGTGACACGTACCGGCGCGCTGTTTGCGGTCGGTGTGCCAACCGTTGTTCCCTTCCTCGCCGACGCTCACATGTGGGCCGGCGCCGCAGCGGTTATCGCTGTTAGCCTTGCTGTGACCTTTGGTTATTTCGCCTGCTGCCCCGACGACCACTTTGCCCAAAGCCGCATCAATCCAGTAGTTTCTCATCGTGCCACGTCGCTTGGCCGCATGACCTATCTAGGCATTGTCTATGCCTCGCTGACCGCCATCCAGTATGAAACCGGCGCGCCAGCGTGGAGCTATTTCCTGCTGTTCTGGATCGTGCCGCTGTTCACGACCTTCGCGCTATTCATGGTACTGCGCGAATGGCTGCAGCACGGAAACGCCGATCGCGGCCGCCTGACCAACACGCGCGTGTTCTTCGTCAATCCGATCTCGCGCTACCTCATCATGCCGTGGGGTATGGACTATCACCTGCCACATCACGTCTTCTGCTCGGTGCCGCACTATAATCTGCCGCGATTGCACAACCTGATGCGGCGCGATCCCGACTACGCTGACAAGGGTGTCGAAGTCGAAAATTGGGTGAAAGACAGCGGCAGCGGCCGGCCGACGATAATGGATGTCTTGGGCCCGGCCTACGCGATCGATAGCCACGAAAACCACGTTGACGACAGCACGCTTGAGATGGCCGACGTCAACGATGCGGCCGCAATTGAGACGCACAAGGGCATGTCGCGGGATGGCTTGAAGAGTTCCGGCGAGAAACTAGCCTGAGGGCCGAGTCAGCGAATCTGGACGTATGATCCCCGACTCGGAAGTTGTGTATAGAATCCAAGAGTCAAGAGTTTTCTTGATTTTTTGGAGGCCTCGGTTTATCCTCCAAGAGCAAAGTCGCCCCGCAAACCCGAACTGTCACCCTCTGGTGGCGTGCTGTCCGTTCGGACAGATAGGGAGCGGGGCGCATTATTTGAACTCCCAGATATCATCGATCTTCTCTCTGAGCATGCGCCGCCACCGATCTGGTGTGTCACGGTCGCTCCGATAAGATCGCGCAATTGCACCTGCGCACATGTCGGCAAGTTGCAGTAGCGGTTCGGAAACCGAATCACGGACTTTTATGTCTGCAATCGCACCATCACCGGCATGAGATTTAATATATGCCGTG
>JANORU010000486.1:0-5666 GCA_031415475.1 Hyphomicrobium sp. | reverse complement strand
ACGCTACGACAAGCTCGGAGCCACGGTCTTCGCCTTCGTCCAACTCGCAGCCGTCCGGATTTGGTTGCGATCAATTGAGTCCACGGCCTAGTTGATCTCGACGCCGAGTTCGCGCGCGGTAGCAGTCAATCGCGACTTTGCAGCGGCGTCGCTTGCAAACGTTTCGAGAGCTTTAGTCAGCGCGGTTTTTGCAGCATCCTTTTCGCCAAGCGTCATCCGCGAGTGCATCAAACGCGACCAGCCGTCCTCGTCGTTCGGAGAGGTTTCGAGCCGCGCGGCGAGCTTGTCAACCATGCCTCGGATCATGCTGTTACGCTGAGGTTCTGACAGACCCTCTGCAGCTTTGATGTCGTCCGCAGTTGGCGAAGGTGCCGGATTGGACGACGGAGCCTGGGTAGTCGCGGTCTGCGCCGATTTTGCGGCCTCCAGTCCTTTCTTGATTTCAATGTCGCCCGGTTCGAGTTTGAGTGCTGTCTCGTAGGCAATGGCTGCCTCTTCCGGCCTGTCCATATTGAGGAACGACCAACCGAGCGTTTTCCAGCCCGTCACATCGTCGGGATGCTTTTCAAGGCGCGCGACGAGCTTTGCGATCATCGTATCGACGGCCGGCAAGCCGGCGGCATCTGGAGCCGGCGCCGGGGCAGATGTCGACTGCGGTTTGGCGTCGATCTGGCCTGCGTACGCACGGAGAGATGCCAATTCTTGCGCAGCGCGGGAGCTCTCGTCGGAGTCGGATGCCGTGCCTTGCACGGACGGCGCGGCCGCAGAGCCACTCACCGCCGATGCGCTGCTGGAATGTCTCGGCTCATTGGCTGGGATATTTGCAAAACTAGTAGCGGCAATCCCGAACAGCAGAGCTAACACAAGACCAGACGTGCGGGCGCTCGTCGCAATCCACCGGCGCGTGAGCGCCACGACCGGCCGGCGGCCTTGGACTTTAGCGCGCAATAGTAGGAGAATGGTCGCGAGCATCGTCGCGGCGGTGCCGATGGCGACATACATATAGTGCTCTGTCATGTCCGATCCTTTCGATCCTGTTTTTTGGCAGAGGACTCGGACATAAATTAGGGCGATGAGAGCCGGCGCCGAGGCTCAATTGCGTGATAACGGACGTTGAATGACGAACCGCCCCCGCCGGTAATTTTGCTCACATCAAACACATTCAAGGTGACTGACAGCTTGACGGAGATGGTTCGACGGCGCGTCAAGCGTCTTGTATCGTGCGACGCCTCGGCTCTAATTGCGACACTCGCAAGTCACTTGCCATCCCATCACTTTGTGAGGTGATCTCATGAGCATTCGAAATGTGTTCGCATCGCCACTGATGGCGTGCTTGGCGACGATCAGTTTAGGGACACTTGCCCCAGCGACCCATGCTGCATCGGCCGGGCGCTTGCTACTGAAGCCTAGCGAAGGTGCCAGGATCAATGTGACGAGCGTCAAACGTCGCGGTCAAGCCCAACGATTTTACCTGCCGATTGGCCCGAGCTATCTCGCCTATGATTATCCCTACTACTACAGCCGAGGGTTTTATCCGACGCATATCGGACCGGGCTATATCTACTACGGCGTTCCCTACCTCAGAAGCGGTCGCGATCGTCGTAACGGCAGCCGATGCTCCAGTGGGCACCGCGGTTGCGTCGCCACCGGGTTCTAGCTGACGTACGGGTCAGCCGCGGGCGGGCCGGCGATGCGATCCAAAGCTACTGCGTTGGGTTTTTCGTCGTCATGATCGGCGTGATGACGTCATTCACATGATAGTTGTGGCACGTGAGACAGTCTTGACGCGCCATGCTGCTGGTGTGGCAGGTCTGGCAGAGATCCTTTTTCACGGCACCGAAATTGGACACGAAAGTTTGCGGATTGCCGTGCTCGTAACTCTTCAAATAAGGGCTGCTTGCATTCCCGGCGTCTTTGTTAGCCGCCGCACCACCTGAGTCCGCTGGAGTGTCGGCTGGCGCAGCTGCGTTCGTCTTCGAGACAGCATCCTCAGGTGCGACCCCATTGGGTTTGGCGTTCGCAGGTTCGGTTTTTCCGGCCGAGTCTTTAAGCTGGCCTCTCTCAAGTTTGTGGCAGGATAAACAACCGCGAGTCTCCTGGGTGCCGGCGCGGTTCTCTAAGACGGCGAAATGCGGCTCATGGATGAAACGCGTGAAGCGCCGTTTTTTGCTTTCGACCTTGAGCGGGGAGAAATTGACGACCCGCCCCTTGCCCTGGATGTCGTCAACGCTGTGGCACTTCGTGCATGACCCCTGAGCGTCCTTACTCGTCAGAACGTCGAAGACAGCCGCCGCCGGACTGGTATCGCCTTTCGGCGCTTGGGGACCGGTTAGAAAGAGCCAAGAGTAATTGAATTTGTCCTTGTGGCCGGTGGGACGATAGAAAATCGCGTAGTCCTGCTGGTACCAGCCGCCATAGTCAGCCCAGCTCTCCGGATCCACGTCGCTTCCGATGCTGATCACGGGCGCCGCCGTTGCTTGAGGCTGGGACGCCGCGTCCGTCGGGGCGCCGGATGGCGCATCCGCAGATACGGCGCCGCCGGGCTTGGCGGTTGCGGCATCGGTTCGTCCGGCCGCTCTTTCAGGCTGACTTGCTTTGATGGCGCGAAGCTCATCGTCGGTCGGAAAGAGCAGATCGTCGGATTGGTTCGTCGCCTTGCCCTGAGGCGGCTGGCCGGCCGACGGCGAGTCCTTGCGGGCATCGGGTGGGCCGTTCGCGGGGCCTGATGCTGCAGCCGCGCCGTCCGGCTTGACGGTTGTCTCCGCGAACTTGAGACCTGCATTCATCCTGCCGGGCAGGTCGTCCGCGGTGCGCGTCTCCTCTGCGCCATCAGGCTTCGCCGTGTCCGCTTCATCCTTCGGCTCCTTGAAAACCATACACTGGCCAAGAACGCGTACGATGCAAGCCGGCGGATCGAGTTTGGCGTTGCTGGCTGCTTCGTCCCCTTTGGCTTCTGGGTCGTCGGTCGCGGCTGTCTCATTCGCATCCGAACCTGATGGCTCCTCGGAAGAGGCTGACCCTTCCGAGCCCCTGTCCGCAGGCGTCGCGTGCGTGTCTTCGGCAGAATCCGCTTTTTTGCCGTCACCGGTCTTGGCGGCCGCCGCACGCGCACCCGCACCAGACGGCTCCGCCGACGGCGCCGGTGCGGGCGAACCCGATTGCGTATTGACGACACTCTGGCCGTTGTGTTGCTGACCACTCGTGGCCGGCCGATTGGCCATTTCCGCGGCGAGATTGGGCAGCCACTGCTGTTGCGCACTGCTGACCACATCGCGCGGGATGCTCGCGGTCAGATCGGCAACGAGAGCGGGACTGAGCTTCCCCCCGCCACCAATATTGAGGTCTCCCAGAACGTCCGACGCCTTTCCATTGATCAAGGCAAAGTACAGCCCCTTGATCTCCCACGCCAGGTCCGTCACCGCCTTGATCTGGTCGTCACTTGCGCTAGTCAGATCCTGCAGGGTCACGCTATCGACGGCCTTGATCAGAGCACGGCCCCGCTCATTCCGGCTGATCATCACCTTCATGAACGGCGTGAGCGCGGCGTCGGACGCGTCGGGCCATTCGCCGATCGAGGCGGATTTCTTCTTCAGCGATTGCAGATCGATGCCGGGCAGGGTCAGGAAGGCGATGCCTTTCGGGCCGCTCGCCCTCTCCTTGCCTCTGATCTGGTCGAGATGGCAGCCGGAGCAGGTCTGCTCGAAAGGCGCCACGGACATGATGCGCTTGTCATTATTGCTGTTGTGGCAGGTTGAGCAGGTGGCGGGGATGGTCTTTGCCGGGTCCTTCTTCACCAGTTCCGGGTAGTGCTTATCAAAATGCCCGGCATGATCGTAAATGATCCGCGTTCGCGCCTTGAAAGGATAGCTGTCGAACTTGGGGTGGCGGCCGTCGAAGCTGTCGAACTTCACCGAGTGGCACGAGCGGCATTGCTCGTTAGAGATTTTGCTCAGTTTGAAATTGCCGCCCTGATGTTCCTGGTGGCAGGTCGCACACGTGAGACCGCTTGCGGCCATGTCATGGGTCGGGAACGCGATGGCCTGCGCGCGGGCCGATCGCGGCTGCGGCGTCTTCACGGCGGTTTTCGTCAGCCGCTCGGTACTCCGCTTCAGCACATCGGTCGAAGCGCTATGCGCGTTAAAGGCGGTGTCCGGCATTTTGTGGCAGGTCAGACAAGCCTTGCTGTCGGCGTGCGGATCGCCATCGACGAGTCCTCGAACCCAGCTCAATTTGCCCTCGCCGCTCTTGGTGTGGCAGGCGCTGCATTTTTCGATCGCGCCGTGAGCGCTGGTGAGCGGCCCCGGCATCAGGAACGTCGTGCCCTTGGAGAGTACAAAGGCTGAGCCAAGGCCGACGATGGCCGCAAACGCCAGCAGTACGGCGAGCCGGTCGCGCCCGATGCCGGCAGCCTGCGGCCCCTCGCCCTTGGGCGGCCGAATTGATCTGATCCACGCCGGCCGCCACATCACCAGTCCCCCGATGAAAAGGCATAGACGACGACGATGTGCAGCACCGTCAGCACGATCAGCGCATAAGTGACGGGCACATGGACGAACAGCCAGCCCTTGGTAAGCGCAAGTTGGACGCGCGCGAAATCAAGCCGGTCCTTCTCGACCACCAGGGCTTTGATGGCGACAAGCTTCTCCTGGTTCTGCTGATCGACAAAGCGGGACAGATTGTCGATCTCATCTGTCAGACGCTGGAGAGGGCGCTGCGAGCCGATGAGATGGGCGGTGGTATTGCGCGGCCCATGGAAAAAGTCCCTGAGGTAGGTGGTGTAGAGGTCTGTGATCCAAGCGTCATGGGGCGGCGCCGGCAAGGGCAGCAATGGGGCGTCTTGATCGGTTTTCGTGACGGCGGCTTCGACATCCCGCGCCAAACCGGCGCGGCGTTTGGCGATGTCATCATAAGCGAAGCCGTCGTCGATCCGGCGCTTGGTCTTCAGCGACCAGGCGAGATAGGTGCCAAAAATCCCACTCAACGTCACCAGCACGAAGCCCGCCCACAGCGCCCATTCGAAGCCAGTGTCCGGCAAAGAGACATCCGAATGCGAGATGAAGGCAGCGATCAACAGGAGCCCGAGAAAAATATGGAAGGTCCGCCAGCGCAGCACGGATTTCGGCGACAGGCAGGCCGTCTTGATGGCGATGTGGAAGTAGAGCTGCACGCCCATGCCACCGGCCAGCACCCAGCCATCGAGATAGCGCGGGTCGCGCAACCCGTTGCCGTAGATCCAGACGAGCCAGAACAGGCCTCCGGACATGGCCGCGAGCAGAAGGCCCTGAACTGCCGGGCTGGTGAGAGTTCTCACCGGGCGTCCGCCAATCGAGGCGTCAGGTCTCACGGCGGCCCCCTGAAATAGTCCATCGCGGTGGTTGTTTCCTCATTGAGCCCACTCAAGTTGCCAGCCGGCCCGGATTAATTCACCGCGCTGGCCGTTCGCGCCGTGCCCTTAAACTTGTCCGGTCCGGGAATGAGACTGTCGAGCCCGGCCATCGTGCTGCCGTCGTATTTTCCGGTGATGCTCTCGACGAGCTTTGCAACGCCATCGGCAGCAGCTGTCAAAGCGCGTTCATTGTTCAGCTTCAGCCCGGCTGAATGGGAAAATTCAATCATCTTCGGGATTTCCAGCACCTCTGGCACGGCTTTCGCCGCAGCGGCGAGTC
>JANORU010000485.1:0-13736 GCA_031415475.1 Hyphomicrobium sp. | reverse complement strand
TGTCGGCGCCGGCCCGGTCGAACGACTCTGCCGAAGTCAATCCTGTACGCGAGCAGCATCGCTATCTGGAGAAGTCGATCCGGCCGGCACGCACGCAACGTAAGCGGGCGCGGGGTGGCGCTGCGGCAGCAGCCATTGCAGCCCCGGCGACGGAAGGCGATTGGCAGGAATTCTAGTGCAGTCGATTATGCTGCTACTGCATTGAGGGCTGGGGTCAAAAATGACGACGAAATCGGGCAGCCCGCGCGCAACGGGCCAAGATCGAAAGGACCCGGCAGTCGAACTGGCTCCGCTGGTCCTGCCCGAGTCTTTGGATCAACGCTTTGCACGCGAGTTGAGGCCTACGCTCGTGACCCTGGTAACACTCAATCGGCCATGTCAGATCGATGGCCGCAATGTCCGCAAGTCGTCGACCGCTTGTCTTCAATTGCTGACGGCATTTGCGCGGGTCATGGGTCGCGAAGGTCTTCTCGTCACACTTTGCAAGCCGTCGAATACATTGCTGAAAAATTTGGAATTGCTCGGCTTGGCGTGGCCAACAGTCCAGCTTGAATTGGAGAATTGAGCCAATGCGCGTACTGGTTGTCGACGATTCCCCCACAATGCAGGACATCATTTCGGCGACGCTGCGGTCGGCCCATTTCGATGTCGTGCAAGCCGAGCACGGGCAACAGGCTTTGAAGATCTTGACTGAGGTGACGCCCGATCTGATCATCACCGACCTGAACATGTACCACATGGACGGCTTCGAATTGGTAAGCCGCCTTCGGCAGTCCGAAGCGACCGAATTTACGCCGATCCTGTTTCTGACCACCGAAAGTTCGGAAGAGTTCAAACAGGTGGGGCGTGACCTCGGTGCGACTGGTTGGATGCTCAAGCCTTTCGAGCCGGCAGAACTCATCCGTATCGTTCGTTCGATTTTGCACTGATCCGGTTGAACGGATTTATGGCGGCGCCCACTGATGACCAGTCTCGAACAGTTTCGCAGTACGTTTTTCCAGGAGTGCGATGAACAGATCGCCGCTCTGGAACCCGTTCTGTCGATGCTGGTCGGTACCGGCGATCAGTCCGAGGCGTTGAATGCTGCGTTTCGCGCGATCCACTCGATCAAGGGTGGCGCGGGCATGTTCGGATTCAAGCGTCTCATAGAGTTTTCACATGCATTCGAGTCGGCGCTCGAAGCCTTGCGCAGTGGAGCCGCTCATCTCGACGCCGAACGGGTCGAGAAGCTGCTGCTGGCGAGCGACGTCCTTGCCGACTTGGTCGAAGCGGCCCGCCGCAACGTAGAACTACCTGAGCGGTACGAGTTTCTTGCCCGTCAAGACTTGGCGTTGATCAGTGGGGCCAAATCTGAACGTGACCAGAAGCCCGAATCGGCGGCTCTCGGCCAAGAGGCGACTGGCTCGGTCGTGCCAAAGACGTATGAGATAATTTTCAAGCCTGAAGCCGGCCTACTGCGCCGCGGCATCGAACCGCTGACGTTGTTCCGAAATCTCTCGGAACTCGGCGAACTCACCGCATGCGCTGATACGGAAGGACTGCCGCCCCTCGCGGACCTGGACCCGCTGTCGCTCTATATCAGCTGGCGGCTTACCCTCACGACGACGGCGTCGGTCAAAGACATCCGCAATATTTTTGAATTTGCGACCGACAGCGCAGCATTGCAAATCATCTGCCGTGATGACGCTGACCAGGAGACGCGCCAAGCCGAAGCCGGCAAGCGCACCCCGTCAGCGCCGGCAACCGCCAAAGCCCAGAGTATCCGCCACGAGCGCACCATCTCATCGATCAGAGTTGATCTTGATCGCGTTGATCGCCTAGTCGATTTGATCGGCGAAATGACGATCGCGCAGTCGATGGTTCTCCAGCACCTAGACCAAGCGGCAATCGATACCGACCCGTTGCTTTACCGCGCGCTCAGCCAATTGCAGCAACTGACCAGAGGACTTCAAGACGGCGTCATGTCGATCCGGGCGCAGCCGGTTCGCTCGGTCTTCGCCCGCATGCCGAGTGTCGCGCGAGAAGTGGCGCAAGCGATCAATCGCCGGGTCAGTGTTGAGCTGATCGGCGAAGAGACTGAGATTGACAAGACCATCATTGAACAGCTTAGCGATCCGTTGATTCACATCATCCGCAACGCGATCGGACACGGCATCGAGCAGGCGGACGAGCGCCGGCGGCTTGGCAAGCCGGAAACCGGTTTGGTGCGTTTGTCCGCCGCCCAACGAGGCGGTTGCATCGTGATCGAAGTCAGCGATGACGGGCGCGGCATCGATCGGGAAGCAGTCTTGAAGCGAGCCATCGAACAGGCCCAGATCGCAACCGATGCGATCCTGACCGATGAAGAGATCGACAACCTCATTTTCTTGCCGGGTCTCAGTACGGCACAAGAGGTATCAGACATTTCGGGCCGTGGCGTCGGCATGGATGTTGTTCAACGCAACATCCAGGCAATCGGCGGCCGCGTGTACATTCAGTCCGAGTGGGGCGTCGGTACGACCACGACGATTCAACTGCCGCTCACCCTTGCCGTCCTTGATGGCATGCTGGTTCGGGCAGGCAAGGAAGCCTATCTGATCCCGCTCAGCAACGTCGCGGAATGCATGATCCTGTCGCGCCATCAGATCAACAAGCTGGCCGGTACGGGTGATGTCATTTCTATTCGCGGACGGCATGTGCGCGCCGTAGATCTCGCCAGCCAATTGGGCTTACGCCAGACCAGCACGCAAGACATTCTGCAAGTTGTCGTCGTCAGAACCGAGACCGGCGGTCTCATTGGCGTCATCGTCGACGAAATACTTGGCAGCCAGCAGATTGTCATCAAGAGCATCAAAGGTGCTTGCGGAGAGCTTCAAGGCATCGCCGGAGCGACGATACTGGGCGATGGAAGTATCGCGCTTATCCTCGACGTCAATCAACTCTCCGCCATCAATTCAAACTCTCGTTTTCCACCCAAGCAGCATCTGGCCAAAGCTTCGGAGACCCACGCAGCATGACCCAAGCAATCCAATCCAGCCGCGAGGCATCACGCGAGGATCGCTCGGCAGGCGAGCATCGTCAATTCGTCGTCTTCTCACTTGGCGGCCAGCACTACTGCATCGATATCATGTCGGTTCGCGAGATCAGAGTGGTGCAAACCATTACCGCGCTGCCGGGAGCAGCCGAATACGTTCGCGGCATCATCAATCTCCGGGGAACCATCGTTCCCGTCTTCGATCTGCGCAAGCGCTTCGGACTTGGTGAAACCACGATCGCAGAGAACCAGGCGCTGGTCATTGTTGCAGTTGGCGGCCACCTGGCGGCGCTGCTGGTCGATGAGGTCCTCGATATTCTTTCGTCGGCATCGGATGTGATTGCCGCGGTGCCGGCATCCGATAGCAGCCGGCGCAGCCCGTTCTTCGAAGGTCTCGTGTCTCAGGGGGATATGATGTTGATCATCATTGATCTCGATCGCATCGTCGAAGCCGGGATCGGCCATGATGAAAGCGGCGCGCTCGGCGCCGCGATTTCTGGCACTATGTGATGTCGACGCGACGTGAATGGGCACTGCCGGATCGGCGGTACTCTCGGGAACCGGAAAAAATGCATCGCAATCTGGAAAGGCTGTCGTCCGGTGCGCTGATGAGCGGTCCGCAGTCCGGCAAGACCGTCGAGCACAATCCGATGCGAAACGTTGCTGGTCAGAATTACGAGCTGTCGAAAGAGTTAGCGATGGCCTGCGATTTGGCGGCGCGGCCGCTGAGTAGGATCCAGCACTCCAGCAGACAGGATATTTGCACGCCGGCGATGCTCAGCGACGTCCAATTCGAGATCTTTAGAGATTTCGCCAAGCGATATGCCGGTATCAATATCGCCGACTTCAAGAAGAGTATGGTCTCGCGGCGTGTGCGGACGCGGCTCAAAGCATTGAAGATCGAGACCTTCGAAGCCTACTGCAAAATTTTGCGCGGACCGGAGCGGGACCGCGAACTTCAGCAACTGATCAATGCCTTGACCACCAACAAGACGGAGTTCTTCCGCGAACCGCACCACTTTCATCATCTCGCGGAGCGTGGCTTGAAACTGCTCCCGATGCAAACCTGCAGATCCAAGCAACTTCGCATTTGGTCGGCTGGGTGTTCGACGGGAGAGGAAGCCTATTCCATCGCCATGACGCTGGCGCCGGCGTTCAGCGTGCCGGCCAATGGCAGCTACAGGATCCTGGCGACCGACATTGATACCCAGGTTCTGGCTCATGCGTCAGCTGGTTCGTATCACGTCTCGAGCCTTGGTTCCGTTCCGCTGTCTCAACGAGATCGCTATTTCACCTCGTCGCCCGGTAATCCGACGCAGTATGCCGTCATTCCCCCGATTCGGGATCGAATCCTGTTTCAGAAACTCAACCTGCATGATCCTTGGCCGATGAAGGGCCGCTTCGACGTCGTGTTCTGCCGCAACGTGGTCATCTACTTCGATAAGGAGACCCAGAAGCGGCTGTTCGAGAGGTTCGCCGATATTCTAGAAATGGGCGGACTACTCTACTGCGGCCACTCTGAATCGCTCCATGGCGTGAGCTCTCGCTTTAAGGCCATCGGACAAAGCATCTATCAGAGAACGTCATGAAGCCAATCCGCGTTCTCATCATCGATGACTCCTTGTTCATGCGTCGTCTCTTGACCGAGATGTTGGGGCAGGATTCGCGCATTCATGTCGTCGGGGCGGCGCCTGATGCCTTGGTCGCCCGCAGCATGATCAAGCGCTACGAACCGGATGTCCTGACCCTCGATATCAACATGCCTCGTATGTGCGGCTTAGATTTTCTTGAGCGGCTCATGCGGCTTCGGCCGACGCCAGTGGTGATGTTTGCGGCGCTCGGTATTGATGGCGCGAAGGATGCTGTCCGGGCACTATCGCTCGGTGCGGTTGAAGTTGTGTCGAAGCCTTGCTCTGGCACGTATCTCAATTGGAAGGAACTGGCCGACGAACTGATCGCAAAAGTGAAATTCGCGGCGGCAGTTCAAATTCAATGCCGCTCGCGCCGTTCCGATTCCAGTCGTGGCGGGCACCATGCCTCGACCGGCGGTCATGTCCAGGAACGGGTGGTCGCAATTGGCGCGTCGACCGGCGGCGTCCAGGCGTTGCATCAGATCATCAGCAGGTTGCCTGCCGATTGTCCGCCGATCATGATCGCGCAGCACATGCCTCCGCACTTCACCAGCTCGTTCGCCAACCGGCTCGATGCCAATAGCGCGTTGATCGTTCGCGAGGCGGCGGATGGTGACGTTCTGCTGCCGGGTCACGCCTATGTTGCGCCAGGTGATCGCCATCTACTTCTGGGCCGCGACACCGACGGTTACGTTTGCCGCTTGAGCGATGAAATCGATGACAGCGGACACATGCCGTCTGCCGATACGCTCTTCAAATCTGTTGCGTCCAACGCCGGCGCAGCAGCTATGGGCATCGTGCTGTCTGGAATGGGCAAGGACGGCGCCAATGGTTTAATGCATATCCTGCAGTCTGGCGGCATTACGATTGCCCAGAATAGAGCGACGTCGTTGATCTATGGAATGCCGAAGGCGGCGCGGGACAGTGGCGCGGCGCTCTACGAGTGCGCGCTATCAAAAATTCCGCAAATGATTGTCGATATCGCGCCACGCGGCCGGGTGCTTCCGGAAGCGGAAATGGCCCTCAGCGGTGAGCTGAGGTAAGCCATGGCCAAGGTTCCATCCGTTGACCGCGATGATACAGGCCCGCCGTCCGGCAACGACGGGGCATCGCGCCGGCGGTTTTATTTCGACCAGCGTTTGAATTCACTTATCGTCTGGGTTTCTGAAGGCGAGTTCTACGTCTCGACCAGCCCGTTCGAGATGCTGTCGACCGTGCTTGGATCGTGCATTGCTGTCTGCATCCGCGATCCAATCTCGGGCTGTGGCGGAATGAATCACTTTCTTTTGCCGGCTAAGTCGACGCATACGCCCGATCCCAGTAGTGCAGATCTGCGCTTCGGTAGTTACTCGATCGAACGCTTGGTCAATGCGTTGATCGCGCGCGGCGCGCGCCGGGACCGGCTGGAAGTCAAGGTCTTCGGTGGCGCCAACATGCGGATTGGAGCTGGCAGCAATCATGGCCATGCCAATGCGGACTTCGTCGAAAGCTATCTGGAACGCGAACGTTTGAAGGTCGTCGCGAGCTGCTTGCGGGGCACCGCCGCGCGCCGCGTTCGATACCATGCGGCGACCGGTCGTGCGCAAGCTCGAGTGGTGACCGGCACAGCCAGCACGTCGATTTTGGCGACAGAGGCGCAACTCGCCAACCGTCTCCCGGGTACCGTCTCCAACAAGCGCGTCGAAATTTTCGATCCGCTGTTTCGTGCCGGCGTCTGACAAAGCTTTTCCGGCCTTTCAATTCAGCTCGAGCATCACGTCCGGCGCAGGCCGGTCATGACGCGCAGCATGTTCAGTTCGCGCGTCGTCAGCGTTTCCGGCAGCACGAACGTCTTGCCGGTCGCAAGTTCGACGACCACAACTTCAGACACGCACGATCCGCTCCATTCGCCGCGCGAGACGCGGATTGCTTGAACCTCTTCGAACGGGATCGTTGCCCGCGTCATCCCGAAGATGCCCAGGAACACCACATCCAGCGTGCCGGTCATACGATCGAAAATGGCGGCAATCATGTCGCCGGAGCGCGTCAGCAGACCGAACGTGGTCTTCGCCAGCATCAGGACGGCGAGCAGACCCAAAGACATGAATGAGAATTCGACGACGGCGAAGGGGTCGTTGAGCGCTTCGGGGTCGTGCCAGAAAACGAGTATCAACGGCACGGCTGCGGCGATGAACAGCATCAAAGTCAGCCATTGGCCAACGGTTAGCGCAAAGGAGGACTCCGCATATTCTGCGTCTCCAATCGCGATCGTCTGGCCGCCTTTGAGGATATGCATGTCGCAATCTTCGATAAGTTCTAGTGCTGGGCTTCAGTCTTGGTCTGTCTCAGTCACGTGTTAGGCTGATCTCTTTTCGGGGTCTGAGGTTGCCGCGCCAGACGTATTGGGCTCGTCGGCGTTGGTCATTTCTTCATGCACCGCACGCAGCTCTTTGACCGTCAGAAGATGGCCAAGCCATTTTTCCAATACGGCCTTCAGACAATCGGGTGCGTAAGGTTTTGCGACGTAATCGTCCATGCCGGCTGCCAGGCATTTTTCCCGGTCATTCTTGAACACGCTTCCGGTCAAGGCCACGATCGGTACCCGATCGATTCCGCGTTCGGACTCTTGCTTGCGGATTTCGGCGGTGGCTTCAAATCCGTTCATCCGGATCATTTCACAGTCCATGAAAATCAGGTCGAACTGACCGTTTTTCCAGGCTTCGACAGCCGCAATGCCATCGCGGGCGAATTCGACGGTCTCGACCATTTCCGACAGAAATTCCGAGGCGATTTCGATGCTGACGGCGCTATCGTCGACCACCAGCACCCGGCCGGGGATCGGAAACTTGTCGGCCCCACCCCGGATCTCAGTTTTGTCGGTTTGTATTGGATTGCCGGTATTGGCGGCGCGTGCCGTCAATTCGCTGATTTTGTTCTCGGCGCTGTTGCGAATATCCTTCAGCCAGTCGATGACGCCCGGAAGCGCCGTCTCGATTTCGCCGCAGAGCAGCGTGCAATAGGCGAGGTCGCGGTCGATGGCGCAATGTTCGACCAACTGGGACAGCTCAGATAGGTGCCGGGCGCCCACATTGGCGCTGGATGATTTGAGCCAGTGAGCGTGACCTCGAATTTCGGAGGGCGAACCGGCATCGACCGCCGCGCGCAGCTTGGCGACAACGCCCGGCGCTTGTGCGAGAAAGATCGCGATCAGCCGGAGCGCGAGGTCCGGCTTCAACATCACCGGATTGGGCGCCGTCGCCGCGTTGGCTTTCGAAATCGCCCTCTTGCCGACCGTATCGATCGGACGCCAGGTCAACCCGGCGAACTCGACGACCAGATAGTTCTTGAGCCAGTTAAGCGCCCCATCCGACAGGCCCTCACCGAGCAGAACGGTCTCGCTGTCGGTCGTAATCTTCAGGCACGCAGCCCGGCTTCCGGTTCGCCGTTCGATGCCAATTCCTTCGATGCGCGAAAGCTCGACGCTGCGCGACCGCATTTGGCGGCCGAGGATCGACCAGCCGTAAGTATCAATTCGGCTTGGCACGACCGACAGCTGCCACCAGGCGGGTGGGCTCTTGCGGAGTTTCAGGGCCGTGAAGGTCATGAGGGCGGCCGCGGCCAAGAGACCGGCGGCCGGGAAACCGGTGTAGGCGCCGGCAACCAGCAAGCCTGTCGCCAAGCCTGCGGTTGAGGCCAGGAGCAGAACCTGCAGCCGGGACACGTCGAGATGCAGCCGTACCTCGTCGGTACCGGTCTTCCTCAGGTTCTCCAGCCGAAGCCCGTTCGGCTGCTTCAGCTGGGGCGTCCATTCGGCGCCGTTGAGATCCGTGCTTTCAGAATTTTGAGCGCCGGGCGAAATCATGAAAGGCTCCAGGAAATGGGTTCCCCGAGTTTGCCAAAGGATGCCTAAATAGGGATGAAGGCATAACGTCATTCGCTCTGATTTTCAGCGCCTGGCCAAAAAATCGAGCCGGGTTCGTTCTGGGGGCAATTTTGGCGTCCAAACCACCTGCAGGCCATGTCCGACATCAACACCTGTGAGACAAAATTAGCGGCTTGAAGAACGGACGATTTCGGGTTCATCGTCACCCCCTGAGGAGTGGGCATGAGACAGAAACCCACCACGCCTGAGACACCGTCTGAGCGGCTCGTGAGAGACATCCGCCGGGCGACCCGCAAGCAGTATTCGGCTGAGGAGAAGATCCGCATCATCCTCGATGACTTTCGCGGCGAAGTCACAATTGCTAAACTCTGCCGCCGCGAGGCATCGCCGAGAGCCAATATTACAGCTGGTCGAAGGAGTTCCTGGAAGTTGGCAAGCGGCGCCTCGCCGGCGAAACGGCGCGGTCGGCGACCATCGTCCCAACGCGGGTGTAGACCTGGATCTGCGCGAAACTGATCGCGGCCGCGATGATCGCCTTGAAGAATTTCCCGATGGCGCGGAACAGCTTCGAGAAGAAGAAGCCCGACGGGTCGGTGAACGACAGCGGGTTGTTGAGGACGTAGCTGTAGGCGTTGAGCGCCTGGCTGTTCGTCGCGTCCTGGATGAACGGATCGGCCGACAGGAAGCGGCCGATCTCGGGGTCAAAGACGCGGCCGTTCATGTAGACCAGGCACACGGAATCCAATTGCTCGTGGGTCATGCCGGAGGCATGCGAACAAAAGAGTGAAGCCTTTCGCGATGCTTTTTGCTTGCCTGCCTCCGGCAGGACCGCTCTGCCAGGCGTGCAAGCTGCTCGCCGGGCCGGCGTAGGCCGTCCAATTCGTCTGGCGGCGTTTGCCCCACGCATCGAACGAATAGCGCACCATCACCACGCCGGTTGAGCTCGTCATCACGTCCGTCGAGCCGAAGTGGTCCTTCAGGAGATAGCGGGTCTCGCTGGACTGCGAGGTGGCGGTGTCCGTCTCGATAACTGTCGCCACGCCGGTGATGCAGGCCGTGCGCTTGATGACGCCCGTCGCCTCCGTGACCACCTCGAACGCGCCGCCCGCCAGGTAGTGCGTGGTGCTGGTGTCCGTTTCATTGATGTCGATGCGCCCGTGCGCCGCGATCCGCCGCTTCAGCAGCGCAGCGGCGGGCAACTCAAAGAGCACCGCTGCCTGTCCGGGCTGTACGTGAGCTCGACCGAGCGCGTGCCGGTGGCGGAGGGGGTGGGATTCGAACCCCCATGTTTTGGCTCGCGCTTTGGCGCGAGCGCAATGGAACCGTGAGTTCGCATTCCCACCCGCAGCAATTGTGGGGCGGAGGCGGTTGGCGGAGGGGGTGGGATTCGAACCCCCATGTTTTGGCTCGCGCTTTGGCGCGAGCGCAATGGAACCGTGGGTTCGCATTCCCACCCGCAGCAATTGTGGGGCGGAGGCGGATGGCGGAGGGGGTGGGATTCGAACCCACGGTGGACTTGCGCCCACGCCGGTTTTCAAGACCGGTGCCTTAAACCACTCGGCCACCCCTCCATGGGCTCTGCCGGTGCGCGACAAGGCCCCCGCTATACGCGTCAGCGGCACGCGTCTCAAGTGGGCCGGTGGCGAGACCGGCGGGGTCAATCATCCGGGAACCTCCCTTTACGGCTTCCTAAGCCAAGTTTGTCATGATCCTGCCGTGGTTCGGCCGGGCGCAACGCCTAATAATCTCCAAAGAGGGATGGCCGGTCTCAGCCAATTAGGGTGCGGGTGTGCGTAAAGTCAGGACGAGCGGAGCGGGCAGCGGACGGCGGATGCCGGCCGTTTGGGCTCAGAGTTTATTGGCGGTCGCGGCCCTTTCCGCCGGCTGCAGCACAGCTCCATCAGCGCCGAATTCGATGAACCGATCGACGAGCGGCGGATTCGATCCGGTCCTAGGTGTCAGCGCGAGCCCACGCGTTGCCGGCAGCGGATACCAACCGCGCGGTGGTGGCGTCTACAAGGTGGGGCGTCCATATACCATCGGCGGAACCTGGTACACGCCGCGCGAACAGCCCGGCTACGACGCGACCGGTGTAGCGTCCTGGTACGGCAGCGACTTTCACGGCCGTAAAACGTCGAATGGCGAAATCTACGACATGAATGCCATGACAGCGGCGCACCCTACCTTGCCGATGCCGTCCTATGCCTATGTGACCAACCTCGACAATGGCCGCACGATTTTGCTGCGCATCAACGATCGCGGGCCGTACGTCAACAATCGCGTCATCGACTTATCGCGGGCCGCCGCGCGGGCGCTCGGCAGTGAAGGCCGCGGTCTCGGCCGGGTTCGTGTCCGCTATGCCGGCAAAGCGCCGCTCAACGGCGACGATAGCCGGGAACGCCGGTATTTCGCCAGCCAGTCCTGGCCGCCGTCGGCTCCGGCCTTTGCGGCAGCGCCAAGGCCGAGCCCCGGACTTGAAGCAAGATTTGACGACTATGACGCGCGCGCCTTACCACCCCCCGAGCGGACGGCTGCTATCGAGCCGTTGACTAGGGAAGCGGCTCCAAATCGCGGTTGGTCAGCGTTGGGATATCGCGGCGGCGCCCGCTGAGTGTGGCCGGCTTGCACGCTTCGCGCGTGCCCGTCATCGCCCGCAGGCCGTGAGCCGGGTTGACCTCATGCCAACCCCCTCCCATAACCTCAGGTCTCGTCTTGAACTCTGGGAATAGGGACCACTATGGCGCCGGTCATAGCCGTTCGATCGCGTTCAATTGGCCCGTGCATCGCCGCCGCAGCGCTGGTGATGGCTATCGTCATCGCGCCGTTGATCGTGTCGCCAAGCTTCGCCCAGCAACCGGGCGAACACACGACCAAAGCCAAGCGCGCCATTCTGATGGACGCCGAGACCGGCTCGGTGTTGTTTCAGCTCAACGCCGATGAACTGGCGCCGCCAGCCAGCATGAGCAAGCTCATGACGTTGGCCGTGCTGTTCCGTGCCATGAAGGAGGGCAAGGTCAAGCCGTCCGACGAGTTTGTGATGAGCGAGCATGCCTGGCGGACGGGCGGCGCGCCATCGGGCACGTCGGCCATGTTCGTGCCCATCAATACCAAGGCAACGGTTTCAGACCTTATTCAAGGCATAATCATTCAGTCGGGCAACGACGCCTGCATTGCCGTCGCCGAAGCGCTCGGCGGCAATGAAGCGGGCTTTGCCAAGATGATGCAGGAGGAAGCCACCAAGATCGGTTTGAAATTGTCGACGTTCGCCAACCCGACCGGCCTCGATGATCCTGCCCAGCTTATGACGGCGCGCGATCTCGCGACCCTCGGCCGGTTTTTGATCCGCGAGTATCCCGAGCACTACAAAATATTCTCGCAGCGTGAGTTTCCCTATCGCAAGCACAAGTTCTTTAACCGCAATCCGCTGCTCGGCAGCGAACTTGGCGTTGATGGATTGAAGACCGGCCACACGGCGACCGCCGGTTACGGCATGGTCGTCTCGGCGATCACCGAAGGCCACCGGCTGATCGGCGTCGTCATGGGACTGCCCGACGAGACTTCGCGCCGCGAAGAAGCGCGCCGTCTCCTACAGTGGGGCAGTCGCAGCTTCGGATCGTTCAAGCTGTTCTCGGCGGACGAAGAAATCGGCCACGCGCGCGTTTGGGGTGGATCGACCTGGTATGTCCCGCTGGTCGGCAAGGGCGAAGTTACGGTCATCCTGCCGCGCTTTCCCGCCAATCAGAAACTCAAGGCCGAGATCGTCTATCAGGGCCCTTTGAAGCCGCCGATCAAGAAGGGCGATGTGGTGGCCCAGCTGCGCGTCACCAGTTCCTCGAACGCGACCAGCGAAGTGCCGCTGGTGGCCGCCACCGATGTTGAGCAGGGTGGGGTGTGGAAGCGGGGCATCGACAGTCTGGTTTTCCTGGCGCTGCGCTGGGCGAAGCTGTAGCCCTTTCGCACGACAGGCGAAGGACCCCATGGCGCGCGGAAAGTTCATCACACTTGAAGGCGGTGAAGGCTCGGGCAAGTCGACCCAAGCCGAACGGTTAGCTGCGGCGCTGAGACGGCGCGGTCATGAGGTCGTCGTGACGCGCGAGCCTGGTGGGTCACCGTTTGGCGAACGTCTGCGCTCACTACTACTCGATGCCAAGACGGAACCGCATGGCGCGCTATCCGAAGCTTTGTTGTTTTACGCCGCCCGCGCTGACCACTTGGAGCAGGTGATCCGGCCGGCACTGGCGCGCGGAGCCTGGGTGGTGTGCGATCGCTTCTCGGATTCGACCCGCGTCTATCAGAGCTACGCCGGCAATCTCGATCCCAAATACATCGAGGCGCTGGATCTTCTGGTGGTGCAGCCGGATTGGCCGGACCTGACACTGATCATCGATATCCCGGCCGATGTCGGGCTGGCTCGCGCGGCATTGCGGCAAGCTCACAAGGAGCCCGCGCCAGACAAAGGCAACGGCGAGCGCCAGGCCCGCGCCCTGGTCGCCGATCGCTACGAGGCGCGCGGCCTGGAGTTCCACAAGCGCTTACGCGAAGGGTTTCTGAAGATTGCCGAAGCAGCGCCCAAGCGCTGCGTCGTCATCGACGGACAGCAGTCGGCCGATGAGGTGGCGCGCGCCGCCTTCGCAGCGGTCGAGCGCCGGCTTCTGCCCGATCTGGCCGACCGGGATTGATCCATGGCCCGCGCTGCGACCATCGCTGAAGCCGACGCTCTGCCGGAGCCCGACCGGCTGGATGAGTTTCCCCATCCGCGCCATACGCGCGTGCTGTTCGGACAGAGCGCCGCCGAGCAGATGTTTCTCGATGCCTATCACAGCGGCCGGCCGCATCATGCCTGGCTGCTGACCGGCCCTGAGGGCGTTGGTAAAGCCACTCTTGCCTGGCGCATCGCGCGCTTTCTGCTCGCGGGCAGCGACGCCGCCGATCTGCTGGGTAACTCGCTCGACATCGATCCCACCCTGCCGCGCGTGCGCCAGGTCGCTAGTCTGTCCAATCCGGATCTGCTGCTCATCCGCCGGCCGTACGACTACAAGGCCAAGAGGCTGAAAACCGAAATCACGGTTGATGAGGTTCGCCGCATCAAGGGCTTTCTGTCGCTGATGGCGACCAATGACAGCCGCCGCGTGGTGATTGTCGATCCGGCCGACGATCTCAACGCCAACGCCGCCAATGCGCTTTTGAAATCGCTGGAAGAGCCGCCGGCGCGAACCATCCTGCTGCTGAT
>JANORU010000484.1:0-9139 GCA_031415475.1 Hyphomicrobium sp. | reverse complement strand
GCGACACGGGATACTCGCGCCAACAAACTATCGTTGTTCGAGAAATGGACGACGAGACCGCGACCCAGTCCATCAATGGCGTGCCGAAACCACGGTTCGGTGACGACAGCCTCATCAACGTCGGGAGCAAGCCAGACGAGGTCGGAAACCCGAGTGAAGGCCGCCGGATTCTGTTTCAGGGCATGTGTCAGCAGATAACAGCCCATACTGTGCCCAACCACATCGACGGTTCTGTCGCCTCCTTCCGATAACACGGCGAGAAGAGCCAGAAACGACCGTGCCCCAGCCGTTTCCGCAGTGCGTTGATCGCTCTTGTACATATTGAAGTCGAACGACAGCTGACCTGGACTTGCCCGATCCCCCATTTGCATTTCGAGCTGGAGGCGTTGGCTGGCCGGCAGTTCGTCGAACGGCACGCCGCGGGCAGGCCAATCAAAAACGATGATCGAGCCCTCATAGTGCGAGTCTGCTCGAAGGTCCGAGACGAGGTCAGCGAAGTACGTCGCGACCTTGTGCTCCTGCGCATTATACCCGTGCACCAGAACTGTGACGCTGGGTTTCAGCCTGCCGCCGTCGGCAACCGTAGTCCATGGCCTCAGGTCAACAGACGCGCCGGTGCCGGACAGGACCTCGAGCCCATGCGTTTCGAACCTGCGCGCGGAAACATAGATGACGTCGTTCTGCAATTTGACGCCGGCGTAGGGCAGCGGCGTGAAGACTTGTACGTAGACGTATGCAGCGGCCGTAAAAAGTGCACAGGGCAGCACGCCGAAGAGCACAAAGGCGCGGGTGAATTCTCCTGCCAGACTGTCGTTGTTCGACATCGACGTTCCGCCCTGGCTTACACGACGTCCCTGGCTGACCCTCACTGCTCCTTTAGCGCGTGAGCAATCACTTTTCGCATGACGGTTGGCAGCGCGGCGGCGTGCAGTTCGCGGCGCGGAAGCCATCGGCAACGATCGGACTCGGCCCAGAACGTCAATGCGGTTTCCACGGGCACGATGGCCCTGAGAACCGTGAGTTCCAGCCGGAAATGCGTGAATGTGTGCGAAACTACACCCGGCACCGGCCACCACTCGGTTCGGACCGGAGCGGCGCCAATGGCAATATCGGTGGCGATGCCATCATCGGTCCAATCGGTCGACGGCACTTCCAGCATGCCGCCGAGCAGACCGGCCTCGACGCGGCGGCGCAGAAGCACTTGGCCGTCCTCGCGCAGCACCAGAAACGCGGTGCCCAAGCGCACCGGCCGCTCGGCCCTGGCAAGCTTCACGGGCAAGTCCGCCTCGATACCCTTGGCATGGGCGTGGCAGTCCTGCTGCAACGGGCACATGAGACACGACGGCCGCCTCGGCGTGCAGACGGTAGCGCCGAGGTCCATCATCGCTTGCGCGAAATCTCCGGCCCGGCGGGCCGGCGTTAATGTTTCGGCGAGCCGCTTGATCTCGCGCTTGGCGGCGGGCAGCGGCTGGCGAACAGCGAACAACCGCGACACGACCCGTTCGATGTTGCCGTCGACCGGCGTTGCCTTCTCGCCGAATGCAATCGCGGCGATCGCGGCGGCCGTATATGGCCCGATACCTGGAAGTTCGCGCAGTTCTATTTCTGTTGAAGGAAATTGCGCGCCCGGTCGTGCCGCGATCACGTGCGCACATTTGTATAAGTTGCGCGCGCGTGAGTAATAGCCGAGCCCCGCCCACATCGCGAGAACGTCATCGAGTGGCGCGTTCGCGAGTTCAGCAATCGTTGGCCAACGCGCGAGAAATCGTTCATAGTAGGGAATGACGGCCTTGACGGTCGTCTGCTGAAGCATGATTTCAGAGAGCCAGACTTTGTATGGATCCACACGTCGACGCTCATGCGATCGACCGCCTCTCGTCCGCCAAGGCAGATCACGCCGCTCGGCGTCATACCATTGAAGCAGCGCGGCGATCGTATCCGGACCAGCCGGACGAAGCGGAAGTTGCTTTCTCGCAACTGCGGTCAACGGGGCCCCCATCGCGCTCGACGGCGAATCAGACTTCAAATGCTTAGGTGAATGAGAGATGCGTGCAATCGTGAAGCCGGACCCATCATGCTGAAGCCCACAGAAAAGCGCCGCAAGCCGCCCGCATGGTCCGGCATCGCCACCGGCCGGTTGCCGACAGGCTCCACCAGATCAAAGTACGTCTCGGCCCGCGCGGTTGGTTCATTTGTTCCGTCTCTGACGCGCAAAGCCTTCGAAACGTACGGCTTCTCGACCGCCACGCTGCTGATGGATTGGGAACGCATCGCCGGCCGCGAGATCGCGCTCGCGACGTCGCCTGAACGATTGAAGTGGCCGCAGGGTTTCGAGACAACCGTTGATGACGCAAGCGAACCGTCAAGCCGCGGACGGCCTGGCGCCACGTTGGTGTTGCGCGTCGATCCGGCCCGCGCCCTCGATATTGAATACAAAAGCCGGCAGATCCTCGAACGTATCAACAGCTATTTCGGCTATCGGGCGATTGCCGAACTGCGCCTGCTGCAGGCGCCGGTTGCTGCCATCCGCCCGCGGCCAGACGCCGTGGCCGCAGACAGATCGCATCCCTCCGTCCGCAATGTCACCCCACATGCGAACACCGCACCGGGTACCTATGGCGATGAGCCCCTCGGCCAAGCGCTGGCCCGGCTCGAAGCGGGCGTCAAAGGCCGCGCCCGCCGCGGCGAATGAAGCCTTTGAAAGTATTGGCTTCGACGCCTTCGGGTTGCACCAGCCCTGCCAACCGTCGCAAGTGGCTTATTCAGGTAGTGTTCAGCCGCGTTTTGCCTTAATCCGGCATCCGGCGCGTGCTATCCCGCGAGCCGAAAAATCGCTGACAAAGCAATCCCGTCGGCGGATCTAGTCGCAAGGAGACACGCGTGACCCCCTCGAACGTCGTTGCCACCATTGGCCGCCGCACGGCGCTATCCCTGATCGCTGCTGGCGTGGCCGGCGCTGCCGCACTCTCGCTGGCGTCCGGTCTTATGGCGGATGCGGGCAAAGGCCCGGCGGAAGTTCCAGTCGAAGACTTGATGAAGCCGGGCGATCTGCCAGATATGACCTACGGCCCAGCGGACGCCAAAGTCACGATCGTCGAATACGCGTCGATGACCTGCGGCCACTGCAAGGCCTTCCACACTGAAGTCCTTCCCACCCTGAAAACCAAGTACGTCGACACCAACAAGGTCCACTTCGTGTTCCGCGAATTCCCTCTCAATGACCCGGCATTCGCCGGCTCGATGCTGGCGCGCTGCGCGGGCGGCGATAAGTCGTTGCCGATGGTCGGCGTTCTGTTTGAAACACAAGCCGATTGGGCGTTCGCCAAGCAGGAAACCGGACCGAAGTTGTTCGAAGTGGCGAAACAGGCCGGCTTTACCCAGGACAGCTTTGACAAGTGCCTGACGGATCAGGCCCTTCTCAATAAGCTGACGGCCGGGCGCACGCGCGCCAGCGAAGTGTTCGGTGTCAGCGCGACGCCGACATTCTTCATCAACGGCAAGCGGCTGACCGAAGCGCCGACGGCAGAGAACTTCGAAAAGATGATCGAGCCGCTGCTGAAATAACAGTCTCGCGCGAGGACCCATGGTGCGCCGGCGAACCACGCGTTTCGGGATTGGCCTCGCCGGCCTTATACTCGCCGGTTGCGCCGGCGATCCACCGACACTCGCCGACGTCGCCCCGTCTGGCGTTTCAGCCGATGGGCAAGCCTCAAGCGCCGCGTTTCCTGAAACCGCGACGCAATCCAAAAACGACGGTGGCTTCAATCCGTTTGAAGCTCAGCCTGCCGCCACCGACGGCGGCCGCGTCGTGATGCAAAACCCAACGCGGGCCGACATTATGCTCACCGGCACGCTGCCTGAAATGGCGCTCGGCCGGGCCGATGCACCCGTCACGATCGTGCAGTACGCGTCGCTCACCTGTCCGCATTGCCGGGCCTTCCACAAGACGACGTTTCCAGACTTCAAACGCGAGTACATCGATACCGGCAAGGTGCGCTACGTTTTGCGCGAGTTTCCGATCGGCAAGACGTCCGGCAATGCCACCATTGCGCTGCGCTGTGCAAAGCCCGAAAAATACTTCGAACTGTACGGTAAGTATCTGGAACAGCAGCCGTCTTGGGTGAGCCAGGAAGTCCGGCTCGACCCCATTTTCGCGGTTGCTCAACAGGTGGGGGTAACGCGCACCGAGTTTGACGCCTGTCTCAAGAATCAAGGCATGATCGAGGCCTTGAAATGGGTGAAGGACCGCGGCCGCACGCTCGGGATCATCGGCACACCGAATTTCTTCGTCAACGGCAAGCTCGTCAAGAGCGTGCTGACGATGCAGGAGATCAGAGCCCTGGTCGGTCCGCTACTCGGCACGCGGCCGGCAACAGTCGCGGCAGATCCGGCCCGCTGAGGCTCCTTCTCCCGAACCGCTGACACTCGTTTCGCGCCGGACTCGCCCGGCAGAAGGCACCATGAAAATCAACCGCCTCAGACTTCTCGGATTCAAGTCGTTCGTCGAACCGACCGATCTTGTCATCGAGCAGGGGCTGACGGGCGTCGTGGGGCCCAACGGCTGCGGCAAGTCTAATTTGCTCGAAGCGCTTCGCTGGGTGATGGGCGAAACCTCGCACAAGTCGATGCGCGCGGCCGCCATGGACGACGTGATTTTCTCCGGCACCACCGCCCGGCCGGCGCGCAACATAGCCGAAGTCACGATCTTCATCGACAATTCCGAGCGCCAGGCGCCGGCCGAGTTCAACGACACCGACCTGATCGAGATCACGCGGCGGATTGAGCGCGAGGCAGGCTCGGCCTATCGCGTTAACGGCCGCGAAGTGCGCGCCCGCGATATCAAGATCCTGTTCGAAGATGCCGCGACCGGTGCCCGGTCGCCGGCACTTGTGCGCCAGGGCCAGATCAGCGAAATCGTCAACGCCAAGCCCGAACAGCGCCGCCGCGTGCTGGAAGATGCCGCCGGCATTGCCGGTCTCCACAGCCGCCGCCACGAAGCCGAACTGCGGCTCAGGGCTGCTGAAGGCAATCTTGGCCGTATCAACGACGTCCTGGGCGGTCTCAATTCGCAGATCGAAGGTCTGAAGCGGCAGGCGCGCCAGGCCCGCCGCTACAAGGACATCTCGGAAGATATTCGCAAGGCCGAAGCGCTCGCCTACCATCTGGCATGGGCCGAGGCGCAGTCGCAGGTCGATACGGAAGAAAAGGCGCTGACCGAGGCGACCAAGCGGCTTGGCATCGCAACTTCGGCCGAAACGCAGTGCCTCAAGGACGACGGGCATATTGCCGATGGCTTGCCGCCGTTGCGTCAGGCTGAGGCGGTCAAGGCCGCGGCGCTGGCGCGGCTCAAGATCGAGCAGGACGCCTTCGAGAAGGAGGCCGAGCGGTCGCGGTTGCGCTCGGAGGAACTGGCCGCACGGCTCAATCAACTTGAGCGGGACCAGGGCCGGGAAAAGAACTTCATCGGCGAAGCGCGCGAGATCCTTGCCCGCCTCGTTATGGAAGTGAAGGAACTGCAAGAGACTGAAACAGTCGCGCTCGACTTCGAAGCCAAGGCGAAGTCCGAATTCAGCGAGGCGGAATCGGCACTCGCCACAGCTGAAGCGCATCTCGCCGACGTTTCGGCGCGCGCGTCTGAACAGCGTGCCAAGCGCCGCAGCCTTGAGACCGCACTCAGCGAACGCCAGGGCACGATCGACAAGGTCAAACGTCAGGCCGCCGCTCTTGAACAACAGACCCGTGAGGTGGCTGGCCGCGCCCCTGACGTCGTGAAACTGTCGGAAACGACGGAAGCCGGACAGCGGCTGGTCGAAGAGATCGCCCGCATCGAAACAGAGACCGCCATAGTCGAAGGCCGGGTCCGCGACCTCGCTGAGGTGATGGCCGCCGGCCGTCAGCAGGCGGCGTCCGCCCGGCTTGAATTGAGCGCGCTGCAAACCGAACGCGAAACACTGGCCAAACTCTTGGTGCCGGTGCGCGATGATGATTTTCCGCCGGTGGTCGACGCGTTGCGTGTGACGCCTGGGTACGAGACGGCACTTGGCGCCGCACTCGGTGACGATCTCGAAGCGCCGGTTGCCGACGAAGCCCCGGTGCACTGGCGGTTGATGACGGTTCAGTCGATCGATCCGGCACTTCCGGCCGGTGCTGAACCCTTGAGCAACTTCGTTGAGGCGCCGGCAGAATTGCTGCGCCGCCTGACCCAAGTTGGCGTGGTCGATCGGGACCGGGGGGCGAAGCTACAGACCAAGCTCGCCGCCGGTCAACGCCTCGTCAGCCTCGAAGGTGATTTGTGGCGGTGGGACGGGTTCGTTGCCGCTGCCGATGGCGCCACACCAGCCGCCCAGCGTCTCGCGGAACGCAACCGGATTGTCGAAGTTGAAGAGCGGGAAGCAGCCGCGCGGGACGCCGCGGCTGACCTTCTGGCGCGCGAAGCTGCCGCCGCCGCCGAATATGCTGACGCCCAAACCCACGAACGCACCTTGCGCCACTTGTGGCGCGAGACGCAGGCCAAGCTGTCGGCCACGCGCGATGCCCTGACCGTCATCGAGCGGGCGGCGCGCGAGACCGAAGGCAAGCTCGCCGCCATCGCCGAGGCGCGCGAACGGGCGGCGCAGGATCAGTCCGAAGCCTCGGCCATGCTGGCCGAAGCAGAAGCGGCGCTCGCCGAACTGAAGGCTGGCGAAGATCTCGAACCGATCACCATCGAGGCACAGAAATCGGTCCAGACGTTACGGCATCGGGCGTCCGAAGCGCGCACCATGAAGGCGACGCTGGAACGCGAGCGGCAGTTGCGCGCCGAGCGCACAGCCCAGACCACGATTGAAAGCGAGCGTTGGACCAAGCGCCGGAGCGAGGCTGAAAGCCAGATCGCCACGCTGCAACAGCGGTTCGACGAGACCCAGACCGAACTGGCAACGCTCGCCGAACTGCCGGCGAAAATTGCCGGACAACGGCAGGTGTTGTTGTCAGCGTTGAGCGAGGCCGAAGCCAATCGGCGCGCGGCCGCCGATGCCTTGGCGACAGCTGAAAATGCATCCCGTGCCGCCGTCCAGGCCTTGCGCGGTGCTCAAAGCGCGGTCGTGACGGAACGCGAAGGGCTGGCGCGTACCGAAACGCGGCTCGAAAATTCACGCCAGCGACGCCAGGATGAATCGCGGCGTATCCGCGACACGTTCGAGATTGCCCCGGAGGCCTGCCTCAAACTGGCCGGCCTGACAGCGGACGCAGCCTTGCCGCCGCTCTTCGATGCCGACCGGCAACTGCAGAAGCTCAAAAGCGATCGCGAGCGGATCGGCGCCGTCAACCTGCAGGCGGACGATGAGTTGGAAGTCCTGCTCGCTCAATTCACGTCGATGGAGACGGAACGCGACGACGTCGATCAGGCAGTGGGCAAACTGCGTCAAGCCATCCACCAGTTGAACCGCGAAGGCAGAAAGCGCCTGGAAGAAGCGTTCCACACCGTCAACGCGCACTTCCAGAAGCTGTTCACCACCCTGTTCGGCGGTGGCGAGGCGCGGCTTGAAATGGTCGAAAGCCCCGAAGACCCGCTCGAAGGCGGACTCGAAATCATCGCCAAACCGCCGGGCAAACGGCCAGTGACGCTGTCGCTGCTGTCTGGCGGCGAACAGACGCTGACCGCGCTGTCGCTGATCTTTGCCGTGTTCCTGACAAACCCGTCGCCGATTTGCGTGCTCGACGAAGTTGACGCACCGCTCGACGATGCCAACGTCGACCGCTTCTGCCGCCTGATGGAGCACATGGCCGCCGATACCGCGACCCGCTTCCTGGTCATCACGCATCACCCGATGACCATGACGCGCATGAACCGGCTGTTCGGTGTCACGATGGCGGAACGCGGCATTTCGCAGTTGGTGTCGGTCGATCTTGAAACGGCGCAGAGTTATCGCGAAGCGGTGTAAGCCGCTGGCTGTAAGCGACGTAGAAACTGTCGCCTGCGCGGTTTCGCCATACCCCAGAAAAGTGCCGTAAAGTGGCCGTTTGCTTGACACCCCTAGGGGGCGCTCATATGGTGCGGCGCGCTCGAAAATCTGTCGGTTTTCAGGCATTTTCCTGCAATGGAAAGCTCAATGTCGAACACCCCAGACGGGTCCAAATCTCATTCCGGTGAGATGAGCCCAGAGGAGCTTCAGGAGTTCAGGCGCCGGGCTGATGCGTTGGGCCAGAAAATCGATACCGCCGACGCCACCCGGCAAGCGGAAATCGAGGCTCTGCAGGATAAGGTCATGCGCAGCCGCGGCATGGCTTACGGGTTGAGAATGTCGTCTGAACTGGTCGCCGCCATTCTGGTCGGCGCGGGGTTTGGGTACCTTCTTGATAAAATGTTGGGTACGACGCCGTGGCTGATGTTGCTGTTTTTCTTCCTCGGCTTCGCGGCCGGCATATTGAACGTGATGCGCGCGTTCAAGCAGATGCAGGGCGAAATCGCCCACCAGACGAAGGGCGACATCGGCCAGGACATCAAGGCCGGCGACGACGACGATTGAGCGAAGTTCAGGTTTGAACGACTGGCTTTAAGCGACTGGGGAATAAAGTGGCAGCAGATCACGGCGGCGGCGGCGGAATGCCAGACCCGATCCATCAGTTTGAAGTCAAGCGGCTCATCCCGCTTGAACTGTTTGGCATTGACGCGACGTTCACCAATTCGGCGCTGTTCATGGTGCTGGCGGCGGCAGTGGTCGTTGGCTTCCTCATGTTCTCGTCGTCCGGCCGTCAGTTGGTCCCGACCCGGCTGCAGTCCGTTGCCGAGAGCCTTTACGAATTCATCGCCAACATGGTCCGCGAGAGCATGGGCGAGCAGGGCATGAAGTTCTTCCCGCTCGTATTCACACTGTTTATGTTTATCTTCGCCTGCAACATGCTCGGCATGATCCCGGGAGCATTTACGGTCACCAGTCACCTGGCTGTTACAGCCGCACTCGCAGGACTTGTGTTCATCACGGTGCTGCTGGTTGGCTTCTGGAAAAATGGCCTCGGCTTCTTGAAATTGTTTGTGCCATCGGGTGTGCCGATTTTCGTGCTACCGCTTGTTGTGCTGATCGAAATCATCTCGTTCTTCTCGCGGCCATTGAGCCATTCGGTGCGTTTGTTCGCCAACATGCTGGCCGGACACATCACG
>JANORU010000483.1:0-1536 GCA_031415475.1 Hyphomicrobium sp. | reverse complement strand
CGGCACGCGATTGATGCCAACGTCGATGACGATTGCGCCCGGTTTCACCCAGTCGCCGCGCACCATCTCGGGAATGCCGACGGCGGCGATCAGTAGATCGGCGCCCCTGACGATATCGTGCAGGTTGCGCGATCGCGAATGGGCGACGGTGACCGTGCAGTGTTCGCGCAACAGAAGTGCAGTCACCGGCTTGCCAACGATGTTCGAGCGGCCAATGACAACGGCATTCATGCCAGACAGGTTCGGCTCAACCGTCTTGGCCAGGATGACCGATCCTGTCGGCGTGCAGGGCACCAGTGTCCGTTCGCCGATCCAGAGGCGGCCGACGTTGACGGGGTGGAAGCCGTCGACATCCTTGTTCGGATCGATGGTGTTCAGCACGCGCTCGGCATTGATGTGCTTGGGCAGCGGCAACTGAACGAGAATGCCATTGACGGCTGGATCGTTGTTGAGCTTGTTGACGAGTGCCAGCAGGTCGGCCTCGCTGGTGTCGACCGGCAGGCGATGCTCCCACGAGTTCATGCCGCAGGCTTTGGTCTGCTCGCCCTTGTTCTTGACGTAGACTTTGCTGGCCGGATCCTCGCCCACCAGGACAACAGTGAGACCGGGGGTCAACCCGTGCATCGCCTTGAGTTCGGCAACGTCCCTGGCGACACCTTCGCGTACGCTTGCTGCTACTGCCTTGCCGTCGATCACGCGGGGAGAGTGCACCATGGTCGTTTCCTCAGCTCGTCTTGTTGTTCTGGTCGCCAGTTTTCTGTTCGTCAAAGCCCGCCGCCAGCCGTTCGGCTAAGCGTGCCGATAGGTCAACAGGGTCGCCTGCAATCGAAAGGGATTTGAGGCGGGATTTCAATCCGGAAGAGATCGAGACGCTGCGTTTTGGCACGTCGAGCCATTCGGCGAATACCTTCGCCACCGCTGCGTTTGCTTCCCCGTCCGCAGGGACCGCCCTCACGCGTAACCGGAGGGCCGGTCCTTCGCTGCTTGGTTCGATCCCATCGACGCCATCTTTGGATGATTTCGGCGTGACGCGTACGCGCACGATGACGCACCCGGCGGCCACGCGCCAGGGGACCGCCGCGCCTTCGCCGACCATCTCATAATGCCTTGGCAATGTTGGGGAGGACAACGCTTTGAATAAAGAATAGCCCCAGCAGCAGGACAACCGGCGAGATATCGATCGCGCCGAGGTTTGGCAGGGCGTTGCGGATTGGTCTCAACAGCGGCTCGGTGACGGCATTGAGGGTGTGCCAGAGCGACTGGACGAAGCCATTGCGAGGATTGACGACGTTAAAGCCGATCAACCAGCCGAGAATGACAACCGCGAACACGACGTAGGTATAGAGCGTGATCAGATAACTGATGAAACCAAGTAACTCAATCATAGGGCTCGCTCCGGTCTGGTGTCGGCAGACGTGTATCCGCGTCGCCCGGATGCGTAAAGAACTCAACTGGCTGGATCAACCGTCAACCGCACCGGCTTTCTTGACATTGGTTGAGACCGGTTCGTAAATGCCCGCTTCCCAAGGACCGGAC
>JANORU010000482.1:0-3742 GCA_031415475.1 Hyphomicrobium sp. | reverse complement strand
GCTTGCCTGCCTCCGGCAGGACCTGCCCACTGCCACTTTTTCTGGCTCGCCTCCGGCGAGACGACCCCAGCCCGCCAATTTCCTAACAAATCCCGCCGTTAACACCTTGCCGGAGCGCGACTTTCGCGACCTCGCTATTGGCGCCATGGATGTGTTAGACTGTTTACATGAGTGAAATTAACACCGCGCCGGTGCCGACCGGACCCGACGACCTCGTCATTCCCGTTGCCGAACGCAAGACGGTCGCGACGCTTGGCGCCTGCGACTGCCGCTGGCCGTATGGGGACCCCGTGCAGCACGACTTCTATTTCTGCGGCAAGCACAAGCAGGACGGCCATCCGTACTGCGAATTTCATATGCAAAGGGCGTTTCAAGCCGCCCGGCCGCGGGCCGTATTCTACCGGCCAAATGCTGCCTAGGTCGCAGATCGCCGTTCCGTTTGCAGGACAGATGAGGTGGCCGCCAGCCGTCGTGCGCTGCCGTGGACAAAGCCATGACGGCAGCCAACACGGCGTTTGACGCGATCGTCATCGGCGCCGGCGCGGCCGGTCTGATGTGCGCGCTGACCGCCGGCCAGCGCGGCCGCAAGGTCTTGCTGCTGGAACATACCGATCAGGCCGGCGCGAAAATCCTGATCTCGGGCGGCGGGCGCTGCAACTTTACCAATCTCGGCTCGACGCCGCAGCACTTCCTGTCCGGCAATCCGCAGTTCTGCACGTCGGCGCTCGCCCGCTACACGCAATCGGATTTCATCGCGCTCGTTGAGCGCCACAAGATTGCCTATCACGAAAAAACGCTTGGGCAGTTGTTTTGCGATGGCTCGGCGCGGGCCGTTGTCGCCATGCTGCTCGACGAGTGTGCGATTGGCGGCGTTGATGTCCGCGCCGGCGTGAGCGTCACAAACGTCTCGAAGCCGGATGGCTTTCGTGTCGAGACGAATAGCGGCGCGTTTACGGCGCCGGCGCTTGTTCTGGCAACCGGCGGGTTGTCGATCCCAAAAATGGGCGCAACAGGGCTCAGTCATAGACTCGCGAAGCAGTTCGGCCTGCGGCTGACGGAAACACTGCCCGGCTTGGTGCCGTTCAAAGTGACGGACGAGACCGGTGGCTTCGGAGCAGCGCTGGCCGGTGTTTCGGTGCCGGCGGTCGTGACGCACGATAAGCAGAGCTTTCGCGAAAGTATCCTGTTCACGCACCGCGGCTTGTCGGGTCCTGCGATCCTGCAGATATCCTCGTACTGGCGCGATGGTGGTACGCTTGCTCTCGATCTGCTGCCCGATCTCGATGCGGCGGCCTTTTTCGTCGACCGGAAGCGCACGCGGCCAAAGGCTGGTTTGCAAACGGTCCTGGCGGAGGTTTTGCCGGCGCGGCTCGCGCAGGCCCTCACGGCCGCTCACACGCCGCAAACGGAAATGGCCAATGTGCCCGAGCGAACGCTCAGCGACTTCGCCACACGGCTAAAATCCTGGCCGATCTGTCCGGACGGAACCGAAGGCTACGCCAAAGCCGAAGTGACGGTCGGTGGGATCGACACCCGCGATCTGTCGTCGAAAACCATGGCGGCGCGTCAGCTACCGGGGCTCTATGCCATCGGTGAAGCGGTTGACGTCACCGGCTGGCTCGGCGGTTACAACTTTCAGTGGGCCTGGTCGAGCGGCTGGTCGGCCGGTCAGGCGATTTGACGGAGAATTACCGCCGCAAAATCGCCTGCAGCACGTTGCGCACACCGATCGCCCCGACCAGCCGGTCCTGATCATCGAACAGCGCGACCGGCGCGATCCCCGACCGGTGCATGGCAAGGATCACCGTTTTAAGCGTCGTTCCGGGCCGCGCCCAGTAGACCGGGTTCGACTCCGTCGGTTGGGCCGTCTCGGCTTCCATGCACGACACCCACGTCGCCGGCTTGCCATTGCATTCGGCTTCGCAGACCTTCTGGTCTTTGTCGACTTTGAAGCGTGTGGTCTTTCTGAGATCGAGCCACACCCAGCCTTCGCCGGCCGGTTCGAGATCGCGGGCATCGCGCATCACGTTCCACGCCGTCAACACCGACAGCGGGTTCACGTTGGCGATGAACTCGCGCACGTAGTCGTTGGCCGGACGCAGCACGATATCCTCGGGGATACCGGACTGAACAATGCGGCCGCCTTCCATGATAGTGATGCGGCTGCCGATCTTGAGCGCTTCCTCGAGATCGTGGCTGACGAACACAATGGTCTTCTTGATGGTCTTCTGCAGCTGCAGCAGTTCATCCTGCAGCTTGGTGCGGATCAGCGGGTCGAGCGCCGAGAACGGCTCGTCCATCAGCAGGATCGGCGCGTCGGTGGCGAACGCGCGGGCCAAGCCGACGCGCTGCTGCATGCCGCCCGAGAGTTCGTGGACGTATTTCTTCGACCAGACATCAAGGCCGACCAGCTTGAGCTGCCGGTCGACGCGCTCGTCGTATTCAGCGCCCGTGACGCCTGCGAGTTCGAGGCCGAGGCCAGCATTCTCGCGCACGGTCCGCCACGGCAGCAGCGCGAACTGCTGGAACACCATGGCGACCTGCTTCTGGCGAATACGGCGCAGCGTATCGGCGTCGCACGAGGCGACATCGACCATCTGATCGCCGTCCTTCACCAGAACTTCGCCGCGCGCCACCTTGTTGAGGCCGTTGACGGCGCGCAGTAGGGTGGACTTGCCCGAGCCGGAAAGGCCCATCAGCACCGAGATTTCGCCCTCGTTGACGGTCAAGTTGGCGCCTACCGCGCCGAGCACGGCACCGGAACTTGCCAGGATATCGGCGCGCGTCGCGCCGGCATCGACGAGTTTCAATGCCGCCGGGATGTCGGTGCCGAAGATGATGTCGACGTTCTTGAAGTCTACAGCGACGCTCATTTCTTTGTCCCCGCGTTCATGGCCAAGGCGCGATCGAGGATGATTGCCAGAATGACGAGGGCCAAGCCCGCCTCAATTCCGAGCGGAATGTTGCGATTGGCGAGTGCCTTGTTGACTGGATTGCCGAGACTAGGCGCGCCGATGAGGGTCGCGAACACGACCATCGACAGCGACAGCATGATGCATTGGGTGAGGCCGGCCATGATCGACGGCAAAGCAGCCGGCAGTTCGACCTTCCAGAGCTGCTGGCGTTTTGTGGCGCCAAAACTCTCCCCGGCTTCCAGCATGGGTTTAGGAATGGAGGTCAGGCCCAAGTAGGTCATGCGAACGGGCGCCGGCATGGCGAAGATGATGGTGACGATCAGGGCAGGGGCCGCGCCAAGGCCGAACAGGATCAGGATCGGGATGAGATATACGAACGTCGGCATGGTCTGCATCAGGTCGAGGACCGGCTGGAGAAACCTCCAGACGCGTGGATTGTGGGCAGCCCAGATGCCGAGCGGCACACCCATCGCCATCGAGAGCGAGGTCGCGGCAACCACCAGAACGAGGGTTTGGACGGTTTCCTTCCACAGACCCTGGTTGATGATGAAGAGAAATCCAGCCAGCACGCCGATCGCGAGCCAGGTCGAGCGCCGCAGCCAGTAAGCGATACCGGCAAGCGCCGCCGCCAGGAGCACCGGCGGGATCGTCAAAAGGACGTCGGTCGAACCTTCGACCGCGAAATTGAGCACAGTCTTTATGAAGTCGAACAGCCACTGGAAGTACGTGACGATGAAATCGATGACCGCCTTGCCCCATTTGCCGACGGGAATTTTCCAGTCTGTCAGAAACTGCGAGATCGGATCCATCGGTCGCCTCCGGGTGGG
>JANORU010000481.1:0-1833 GCA_031415475.1 Hyphomicrobium sp. | reverse complement strand
CGCGCCCTAAAGCGAGCAAGTAGAGAGAGAGAAGGGAAGAGACATGGCAGACGTGAAGAAAGTCCTCGAAACGATCAAGGCGAAGGACGTCAAGTTCGTCGACCTCCGGTTCACGGACACCAAGGGCAAGATGCAGCACGTGACGGCCGACGTCACGTGCGTCGACGACGCGATGTTCGCGGAAGGCTACGCCTTCGACGGGTCCTCGATCGCCGGCTGGAAGGGTATTGAAGCCTCCGACATGCTGCTGATGCCGGACCCGGCGTCCGCCCACGTCGATCCGTTCTTCGCTCAGTCGACGCTGGCGCTGTTCTGCGACGTGCTCGAGCCGTCAACCGGCCAGGCCTATGAACGCGACCCGCGCTCGATCGCCAAGAAGGCCGAGACCTACATGATGTCGCTCGGCATCGGCGATGCCGTGTACTTCGGCCCGGAAGCCGAGTTCTTCATTTTCGACGACGTGCGCTTCTCGAACTCAATGTACAAGGTCGGCTTCCAGGTCGACAGCTCCGAACTGCCGTCGAATTCGGACACGCAATACGAGATGGGCAACCTCGCCCACCGTCCGCGCGTCAAGGGCGGCTACTTCCCGGTGCCGCCGATCGACAGCGCCCAGGATATGCGCTCGGAAATGCTCTCGGTCATGACCGAGATGGGCGTGGTTGTCGAAAAACACCACCACGAAGTGGCCTCGGCCCAGCATGAGCTCGGCGTCAAGTTCGGCCCGATGATCCGCATGGCCGACCACATGCAGATCTACAAATATGTCGTGCATCAGGTCGCCCAAGCCTACGGCAAGACGGCGACCTTCATGCCCAAGCCGATCTTCGGCGATAACGGTTCGGGCATGCACGTCCACCAGTCGATCTGGAAGGGCGGCCAGCCGATGTTCGCTGGCAACAAGTACGCCGACCTATCGGAAATGTGCCTGTACTACATCGGCGGTATCCTGAAGCACGCCAAGGCGATCAACGCTTTCACCAACCCGCTGACCAACTCCTACAAGCGTCTGGTCCCGGGCTACGAAGCCCCAGTCCTGCTCGCCTACTCGGCGCGCAACCGCTCGGCCTCGTGCCGCATCCCGCATGTGTCGTCGCCCAAGGCCAAGCGCATCGAGATCCGCTTCCCCGATCCCGGCGCCAACCCCTACCTCGCCTTCACGGCGATGTTGATGGCCGGCCTCGACGGCATCAACAACAAGATCCATCCGGGCGACCCGATGGACAAGAACCTGTACGATCTGCCGCCGGCTGAACTCGCCAAGATCCCGACGGTCGCCGGTTCGCTCCGCGAAGCCCTCGCTTCGCTCGATGCCGACCGCGGCTTCCTGAAGGCCGGCGGCGTCATGAACGACGACATGATCGATGCCTACATCGAGCTGCGCATGGAAGAAAACATGCGCTACGAGATGACCCCGCATCCGATCGAGTACGATATGTATTATAGCGTTTAATTTGCGCCTTCGGATGCCCAGACTTGGCGAGGCCAAGCTCCGCTTGGGCCATCCGGCGCGAACCGACCAAGGCCCGGGAGCGATCCCGGGCCTTTTTTGATCTTGACTGTTACGTGGTACGCTCCATATACTGTGTCCCATGATCCAAAGCTTCCGGTGCCGAAAAACCGAAGCCTTTTTCGGCGGTGGACCGTGTCCGCCACAGTGGAGGGCGTTCGAAACGGTGGCATTTCGAAAGCTTGCAATGCTGGATGATGCGGTTGATTTGCGGGACCTCGGACAGCTCCCAGGCAATCGCCTTGAAGCATTAAAAGGTGACAGAAAAAGCCAGCACTCAATTCGTATCAATGACCAGTGGCGCGTCTGCTTCCGCTGGCGGG
>JANORU010000480.1:0-1516 GCA_031415475.1 Hyphomicrobium sp. | reverse complement strand
CCCTCATTGAGTTTGCCGGTGAACTGGAAGCCAACCACTTCGGGGACCAACATCGAAATCGGTTGCCCGAGCATCGCGGCTTCCGCCTCGATTCCGCCGACGCCCCAGCCGAGCACGGCAAGCCCGTTGACCATCGTCGTGTGGCTGTCGGTGCCGACCAGCGTGTCGGGATAGGCGAGCGTGCGGCCGTCAGGGAGCGCCGAAGTCCACACCGTTTGCGCCAGGTATTCGAGGTTGACCTGATGGCAGATGCCGGTGCCGGGCGGCACAACGCGGAAATTCTCGAACGCGCCCTGGCCCCATTTCAGAAACTTGTAGCGCTCGCCGTTGCGTTCGTACTCAAGCGCCACGTTGCGGTCGAGCGATTTGGCGCTGCCGAACTCGTCGACGATCACGGAGTGGTCGATGACCAGATCGACGGGAACCAGCGGATTGATTTTGTTGGCATCGCCGCCAAGCCGCACCATGCCGTCGCGCATGGCAGCGAGATCGACGACGGCGGGCACGCCGGTGAAATCCTGCATCAGGACGCGAGCCGGCCGGAAGCCGATTTCTTTGCCGGCCGTGCCCTTGTCGTCCAGCCACTGAGCCACCGCCTCGATATCGGCCTTGGTGACCGTGCGGCCGTCCTCGTGGCGGAGAAGGTTTTCGAGCAGCACCTTCATCGAGTAGGGCAGGCGCGAAATCCCTTTCAGACCATTCTTCTCGGCCTCGGGCAGCGAAAAATAGGTATAGGTTTTGCCGCCAGCTTCCAGCGTCTTGAGGCATTTGAAGCTGTCGAGGGACGATGCAACCGGGGCCGCTTCGGGTTTCGCGCTCAAAATGGTGTCTCCTTAACGAGGAAGCGCAATAGCGTTGGCACTAACAACGTTTTGCGCTGGCATGGACGGTCTCCCGTTTTTATATAGGCGCTAGCGGGCGTTCGCCAGCCGCAGGGGGTGGTTGAATTCGCGTCAATCCGCCTCTCTTTCGATCAAGGCACACCTGACGCAGGCGAATCGGACAACCCGTGAAGCTCGAAATCCAAAATCTGACAGTCGATCGCGGGACGCGGCGCGTGCTGGATCAGCTGTCGTTTTCGGTGTCGAGCGGCGAGGCCGTCATTCTCGCCGGACCAAATGGCGCGGGTAAAACGACGCTCATCCGCACCGTTGCCGGCTTCATTCGCCCGGCCTCCGGAAGTGTACGCCTCGATGGCGGCGACGACGAGCGCGATCTGGCCGCTCAATGCCACTATGTCGGCCACGCCAATGGCATCAAGTCGAGCCTGACGGTTGAAGAAAATCTCCGGTTCTGGGCTGACTATCTGGGTCACGCGGAACAAGGCATCGACGATGCAATGGATGCGTTCGACGTGGCGGCCCTTGCCACCATGCCGGTCGCCTATCTTTCGGCCGGCCAGAAGCGGCGCGTTGGGCTGGCACGGCTGCTGGTTGCCGATCGTCCAGTGTGGCTGCTCGATGAGCCGAGCGTCTCGCTCGATTCGGCGTCAACCGCGTTGCTCGCTTCTGTCGTC
>JANORU010000479.1:0-5528 GCA_031415475.1 Hyphomicrobium sp. | reverse complement strand
CCCAGGTATCGGTCAAGAAGAACTCGTGCCGCGCCTTGCGGTTTTCAGCAACGATCTTGCGGCCGTCATCCGGCTTCTTGGACATCTCAACCTTTCCCGCAGAAGCCGGCGCGTGCGCCGCAAGCCGCTATTCTGCCGCCTGCGCTTTGATGAGCCCAAGCTTTGCCAACACGGCGTCGACAGCCTGCTTGGTCGCCTCGCTGACTGGCACCATCGGCAAACGCATTTCCGCCGAGCAAAAGCCAAGCCGCGAGGTGGCATATTTCACAGGGCCAGGATTGGTTTCCACGAACAAGACGTCGTGCAGAGGCATCAGCCGGTCTTGTAGGGCGAGAGCGGTTTTGTAATCGCCCTTCAAACAGGCGTTCTGGAACTCCGCGCACAACCGAGGCGCTACATTCGACGCAACCGATATGCAGCCATGCCCACCGTGCGCCATGAAGCCGAGCGCCGTCGCATCTTCGCCCGACAACTGATTGAACTCTGGTCCCATGGCCTCGCGCTGTTGCGATACGCGCGCCAGATTGGCGGTCGCATCCTTGACGCCGACGATGTTCTTCAAATCGTACAGCCGCGCCATGGTGGCAACCGACATGTCGACGATCGAGCGCGGCGGAATGTTGTAAATGATGATTGGGATGCCGACGGCGTCGTTGATCGCCTTGAAGTGCTGGTAGAGCCCCTCTTGCGTCGGCTTGTTGTAATAGGGTGTGACGATCAGGAGCCCGTTCGCGCCGGCCTTCTCGGCATGGGTTGAAAGTTCAATGGCTTCGTCGGTCGAGTTCGAGCCCGTGCCGGCGATGACCGGCACGCGGCCGCGCGCGACGTCGATGGTAATTTCGATGACCTTTTTGTGCTCGTCGAAATCGAGCGTCGGGCTTTCGCCGGTCGTGCCCGTCGGCACGAGGCCGTGCGAGCCTTCGGCAATCTGCCAGTCGACCAAGCGGGCGAGTGACTCTTCGTCGAGCTTGCCGTTCTTGAACGGCGTAATCAGCGCCGTGTAGGACCCCGTGAACATCGTGTCACCCTTGTTGCGCCAGCAAGCTTTCTCACCACTGACTGCAATCGTTTGTCGAATTGAACGCGGCCGAACGCGGGCTTCGGCTTGCCGCCTTCGCCTTGAAGACACCCACACCAGTTGATACGGTAAACCTCGCCGATGTGTGGCAATCCGGAGCCACACGGCCCACTTGGCCAAAGTTTAGGCTTTTGGCTCCGCTATCGCAAGGCGACAGGACGGCCACTTCTAAGCGAAAGGTACTGAATTTTGGCGGATCGATTGGCCCAAGGCGGCGGCAGGTTCGGGCGCGATGCGATTCGGGGGACGCCCATGGGCACCCGGTCCCTCATCGTGCTGTGCTTAACGCTCGCATACGTCGCACCAATTCAAGTCTCGGCCGAACCCGGGACCGCAGCACCGGCGGAAAAGTCCAAGACGGCGACGACCGCCACAACGCCGCCCGCAGCGGCCACTGACGCCAGCCGTCCGGTCATCCCGAAACCCTATAACCCAGGCAAAGCCGAAGCCGAGCACTGGGCCCGCTACGACAAGGCGATTGCCGGTCTCACGCAGCGCAAATTGTCCGATGCCGATGCCACGGCATTGCGCGACGCCGTCAAAGCGTACACGTCGTCAAATCTCTCCAAGGGCAATGATAACCGCAAAGGGATTGCCGATCCGGTGGCCGCCAAGCTCGCCGACTGGGTGCGGCTCAGAGCCGGATACGGAACGGCTGGCGAGTACCGCGCGTTTCTCGATGCCAACCCGGCGTGGCCGGACCGCCAGCTTCTTACTCAACGGCTTGAAGAAGCGCTGTTCACGCAAGGCGGTTCGTCGACCGAAATCCGCACCCACTTCAAGACCGGCGGACCCGACACCGGAGTCGGCTTCGCGGCGCTGGCCTCAACTTATCTCGCGGAAGGCAAGGAGGCA
Source organism: Hyphomicrobium sp. (assembly GCA_031415475.1). Classification (GTDB taxonomy): domain Bacteria; phylum Pseudomonadota; class Alphaproteobacteria; order Rhizobiales; family Hyphomicrobiaceae; genus JAGVSR01. The sequence continues at coordinate 3,595 of JANORU010000479.1, read as the reverse complement.
GACGCCAAGACATACGCGGCCAAAGCCTGGCGCGAATTGAGCCTGCCGGTGACACTCGAAACCGGATTTCTCGACCGCTTCGGCAAACTCCTGACAGTTGAAGATCACAAGTGGCGGCTCGACCGGCTGTTGATCGACGACATCCGCTGGACCGGACAGCGCAACGATCGCGCGGCCGTCGCACGGCGCGTCATCCCGCTCCTGCCACCCGCCGAACGCAAAACAGCGGAAGCGCGGCTGGCTGTTTTCCTGCAGTCGAGCGGCGGGGCCGCGTTGATCGAAGCTCTGCCAAAGGAGGAGAAGACCGATTGGGGTCTCGCCTTCCATCGCATTCAAGTGCTGCGCCGCGCCGGCAAACATGACGAGGCCTCGAAACTGCTGCTTGCTGCGCCCAAAACCGAGGGGCAGATCGTCAACGCCGACGAATGGTGGGGCGAACAGCGCGCCAATGCGTACGTGGCTTTGAGAGCAGGCAACGCCAAGCTTGCCTATGAACTTGTGCGCGAAGCCGGTCCGTTGACAGTCAACCCGCTCAAAGAACAGACCTTTATGGCCGGCTGGCTGGCGCTTCGTCGTTTGAACGATCCGGCTGCCGCCGAGACCCACTTCATAGCCATGAAGAAAGCGGCCGATGGACCGCTGAGCCGCGCCAAAGCTAACTATTGGCTCGGCCGCACGGCCGACGTACAGGGCGACGCCGGCAAGGCAAAAGGGTTCTATGAGGAAGCCACCCGCGATCCCGATACATTCCACGGACTGCTTGCTCTGCAAAAGCTGAGCCCTGGACGCCAAGCCCTTTCAATTGAAGCGCCGGCGGCACCAACGGACGATGAAATTGCCCGCTTCAACGGCTTGGATGCGGCGCAGGCCGTGATCGCCGGTCATCAAGCCAAGCTCGACCGCAATATTATGCGGTCGTTCATTGCCCAGCTTCGCTTCTATCTGAAATCGGAAGCCGAGATGGCGATGGTCGCCCATTTGTCCGAGGCCATTGGCGATACCCAGATGGCGGTCCGCACTGCCAAGGCAGCACTCGGCAACCGGCAAAACATGCTCCTCTATTCCTACCCCGTGCATCCGTTCCCGGCCTATAGCCCGTTGCGGAGCCCGCCGGAAACCGCGTTCCTACTCGGCATTGCCCGCCAGGAAACCGAGTTCAACACGCAAACGGTATCGGGCGCTGGCGCCAAAGGCCTGCTGCAGGTCATGACCGTGACGGCGCAACACATCTGCCGCGACTACAAAGTGAAATGCGATATAAAGCGGCTGCTGGCCGACCCGTCGTACAATACGATGATGGCGTCGGCCTATATCGGCGACCGGATGGCCGACTTCAAAGGCTCCTACATTCTGACGCTGGCCGGCTACAACGCCGGACCGGGCCGCGCGCGCGAATGGATTGCCGCGTTCGGCGATCCGCGCAATCCGAAGATCGATCCGATCGACTGGATAGAAAGCATTCCGATCCAAGAGACGCGCGAATACGTCGCCAAGGTGCTTGCCAATATTCAAGTTTACCGGGCGCGGCTGGGAGAAGGCGACAGTGCGCTCAGGCTCGACGAGGATCTCGTCCGGGCGCGGATCGCGGGCGACGGCAATTCTGATAATAAAGACGGCTAAGGCGGGCGGAGATCAATGAAGACTACAAATGCGGGCGAGCCCGCGTTCGAAGATTTTTTCGTCACCGTTCGCGACGGTTTGAAACTTCACGCCCGCCGCTATATTGCGCGAGGGGCGACCAAACATATTGCGCGTCCGGCCGTCTGTCTGCCGGGTCTGACGCGCAATGGACGGGATTTCCACGACCTCGCCCTCGCTCTGTCGGGCGGGCCGGCGGCGCGCGACGTCTATACGCTCGACTCGCGTGGCCGTGGCCTGTCGGACCACGACAAGGATTGGCGCAATTACGTTGTCCCCGTGGAAATGCAGGACGTCGTGGATGTCATGGCGAGCCAAGGGCTGCATGATGCGGCGCTGATCGGCACATCGCGCGGCGGATTAATTACCATGGTCATGGCCGCGGCTCAGCCGGGCCTGATCGGTGTGGCGGTGTTGAACGACATTGGGCCGGTCATCGAGCAGAAGGGCTTGACCCGGATTGCCGGATACGTCGGCCGCACGCCGTTGCCGGGCACCTGGGCGGAGGCCGCGAGGCTCGTTCGCGATATGAACATTCGCGCCTTTCCGGCCGTGCCAGATGGTCAGTGGGAGGCGATCGCCCGCCAGCTTTTCAATGAGAAAGATGGCCGGCCGGTGCCTGGGTATGATCCCGAGTTGAGCCGCTCACTGTCAGTCCTCGATGGGCCGATGCCGGCGCTGTGGCCGCAATTCGACGCCCTGAAGCGCGTGCCGGTTCTCGTCTTGCGTGGCGAGACGTCCGATCTCCTTTCGGACGAAACAGTCAGCGCAATGGCTCTGCGCCATCCGCGCCTGACGAGCCGCACAGTGGCGGGAGAAGGCCACGCGCCATGGCTCAGAGATCAGCCGACTCAAGCCGCAATCGCCGAGTTCCTTGCCGGCACCGATCCGGTGGCGGTGCGCAAGGATCTTGCGTTGGTAGGCACCTGATCAGTCCTTTTGATCCTTGCTCGAGTCGACCTCGCCGCGATCGACGCGGCGGGAAAATTCCGTCTGCCCGCCTGACACGAGAATCCGCGCCTGCTCAACCCAATTTTCCCGCTCGATACGGCCTTTGAAATCGAGAATCTGACTGATCCGGTCGATGTCGTCCCGGGTCCAATTGGCGATCTGGTCGTAACTCGCAATACCGAGCGAGTTCAACCGCCGTTCGATATGAGCTCCGATACCGCGCACGCGTTTCAGATCGTCAGCCGGGCCTTCGCGACTGACATCGCCGCGCAAGGCCGTGGAACGGACGGACCGTAAGCCCGACAGATCGGAGCGCGACGACATCGGTTGCGTGGCGACATCGCGGCCGGACTTTTCCCGGATTGCATCGGCGAGTTTCGCCGGACGGGGGCCATCAGGCTCACCACCGACACGCGCCAAGATGCGCGCCTGTTCCACCCAATTGTCGTGTGAAATTCGCCCAGGCCGGCCAAGCAGCGTTTCGAACTGCGTCACATCGGACGGCGTCCAGCGCGCAATGTCGATGAAGCGCGAGACGTCCTGCGCGTTGAGCGCTTTTTCCATTTCGGCGTCGAGTCCGATGATGCGCGTCAACCGGTCGGGTCCACCGGCTTGGGCCGCTATGTGGCTGGCAACGGCAGCACCTGTCGCAGCGGCCATACCTGCACTGGCAGCCGGGGCTCCTGGTACGCCCTCGGGCGCAGCAGCTGCGACCTGACCGAGCCGGCGGCGTTTGGCGTATTCGGTCTCGCCGCCACGCGCCAGAATTTGCGCCTGCTCGATCCAGTTTTCCTGTTCGATACGGCCGGTGAAGCCAAGTGTCTGGCTGATGCGTGCAACATCATCGGGTTTCCAGGCCGCGATTTCAGCAAACCGGCGAACACCGGTTGCGTTGAGGCGCGTTTGCAGACCGGCGTCGATGCCGCGAATGCGCTGCAAGTCATCGGCCGGTCCGTCAGCCGGCAACGGCTGCGCGGGCAATGGTGCCGCGCTCGCGGGTGCAATG
>JANORU010000478.1:0-9075 GCA_031415475.1 Hyphomicrobium sp. | reverse complement strand
CCCATCACGCCGGTGAGCGGAAGACCTTGATATCGAGGTCCTTGATCCGGCTGCGCAGGGTGTTGCGGTTGAGGCCAAGCAGTTCGGCGGCGCGGATCTGGTTGCCGCGCGTCGAGGCGAGAGCGGCCGAGATCAGCGGGTACTCGACCTGCCGGATAATCCGGTCGTACAGCCCATGGGGTGGCAGTTCGCCCTCGAACTCTTGGAAGTAACCGGCGAGATAGCGCTCCACCAACTCCGACAAATTGCGCCCCGCCCCGGATTGCTCGTCGCGGCGCAAGGGGGCTGCCTCGGCGAGTTCCTGATCGATGATCTGCGCGCTCAACAGTTCTTCGGTATGGAGCGCTGAAACGCGACGGATGAAGTTTTCCAATTCGCGGACATTGCCGGGCCAGGTATGTTGCTTCAGCCGGTCAATGGCCGCCTGCTCGATGGCCTTCTGACCAAGACCTTCGCGGCCCGCCAGCCGCAGGAAGTGGCGCGTCAGATCGCCAATGTCGTCCTGCCGTTCGCGCAGCGGCGGCAGGCGCATCGGCACCACGTTCAAGCGATAAAACAGATCTTCGCGGAACAATCCCTGCTGGATCTGCGATTTGAGATCGCGATGGGTCGCTGCGATGATCCGCACGTTGGTGCGAATCGGCGTGCGCCCACCAACGGTCGTGTACTCACCCTGCTGCAGCACGCGCAGCAGGCGCGTCTGCGCCTCGAGCGGCATGTCGCCGATTTCGTCGAGAAACAGCGTCCCGCCTTCGGCCTGTTCGAACCGGCCTTGAGTGCGCGCCTGAGCGCCGGTGAAGGAGCCTTTTTCGTGACCAAACAATTCGCTCTCAATCAACTCGCGGGGAATGGCCGCCATGTTGATGGCAACGAACGGGCCGTGCCGGCGCTTGCCGTAATCGTGCAGCACGCGGGCAACGAGTTCTTTGCCGGTGCCGCTTTCGCCGTTGATCATGACCGTCAGTTCGGTCTGCGTCAGGCGGGCGAGCGCGCGATAGATATCCTGCATGGACGCTGAGCGCCCAATCAACGGCAGATCCTCGCCCTCTTTCTGCTCGCTAACACTGGCCGCCGGCTTACGGGCGGTGCCATCGAGCGCCCGCGTCACCACCGACACGACCTCGGAGAGATCGAAGGGCTTGGGAAGATACTCGTAGGCGCCCTTCTCGGCCGCCGTCAGCGCGGTCATCAGAGTGTTCTGCGCGCTCATGACAATCACGGGCAGATCGGGCCTGAGCTTCTTGATGCGCGGCAGGAGATCGAAGGCATTTGCGTCGGGCATCACGACGTCAGTCAAAATCACGTCGCCCTCACCCTGACTGACCCACCGCCAAAGCGTCGCCGCATTGCCAGTTGCGCGCGGCGAGAAGCCAGCACGCGCCAGTGCCTGATTGAGCACGGTACGAATTGCCGTGTCGTCATCGGCAATCAATACGGTTCCACGAGCCATTGTCGTTGCCTCCGGGCTATTGCTGCGATCGATCTTGCATCGGCAATAAGATACGAAACACGGTCCGCCGCGGTTCGCTGTCGTATTCAATGATGCCGCCGTGATCAGCGATGATCTTGGCGACGAGGGCAAGGCCAAGGCCCTTGCCATTGCGCTTGGACGAAACGAACGGATCGAACAGGTGCGGCCGCATGTGGTCGGGCACACCTTCGCCGTTGTCCTCGATCTGGATCAACAGCGGCAGACTGATGCGCGAGTCGGTGCCCGGCACGGCTAGGCGGACGCCAGGCCGGAAGGCCGTTTGAATGGCGACGCGACCCTTGCCGTCCCTGTTGTTACCAACGGCCTCGACAGCATTTTTGACCAGGTTCAAGAACGCCTGCACCAGCTTGTCGCGATTGCCCGGCACCGGCGGCAACGACGGATCGTAATCCTCGGTAAAACGCAGGCCGCGCCCAAAGCCGGTTTCGGCGAGCCGGCGGACGTGGTTCAAGACGTCATGGATATTGATCGGCTCTTTGATCAATGGCCGCTCGTCACCGAACACTTCCATGTGATCGACGAGATTGCGGATGCGGTCGGTCTCCGAGCAGATGAGTTGCGTCAGCGCCCGGTCTTCATCTGAGATGCCGCTTTCCAACAGTTGCGCGGCGCCGCGAATTCCTGACAGCGGGTTCTTGATTTCATGGGCCAGCACGGCGGCCATGCCGGACACGGTGCGGGCCGCCGCCCGATGCGTGAACTGGCGCTCGATCATCTGCGCCATGGCCCGCTGCTGGACGATGAGAATGATATGGCCGGGCCGGTCGGGGAATGGCGTGGCATGGACGTCGACCAGCTTCGGCTGGGCAAACTTGGGCGACGCCATCTCGACGCCGTACTCGTTGACGGCCGCGCGCGTCAATCGAATGTGATCGAGCAGCGCGATCAGCGGACAGCCGAACGCCAAGATCTCATCAAGACGAAGCCGGCGCATCATACTGGCGCTGGTCGAGAGGAACGCTTCGGCCGCCGCGTTGGCGTAGAGGATTGAATTGCGCTCGCCAAGAACCAGGACCGGAAACGGGATCGCCGACAACAGCTGGTCGAATTCGAATGGCGGCTCACCAACAGGGAGCCCCGTCGGCTGACTGCTCAGAATTGGTTTCGACTTGCTCATGCCGCCGTCTCCAGGCGTGTCGCGTAGAACTCATCAAGCCCGGCCAGCATGAGCGCGGCGTTGTCCTCGGTGCACAGCCGCCGCCGCCAGGCTTTGACGTCACCTTCGGCAGCGCCGCTCGTTTCGAGATACCAGCCGACATGCTTGCGCGCGTTTTTCAATCCCAATGCACCGCCGTAAAAGCTGAGCATCGCCTCAACGTGCTGGCAGGCGATGCGGTGCTGTTCGGCAAGCGGTGGCGCGCCGTGGTCGACGCCGGTCCGGAGCGCGCGAGCAATCCGTCCGGGGGCCCACGGTGCGCCGTACGCGCCACGCCCGACCATGACGCCATCGGCACCCGATGCGGCGAGCGCGCGGCGGGCATCGTCCGGCGTTTTGATATCGCCGTTGACGATCACAGGAATAGAGGTCGCGTCGCGGACACGGCGCACAAAACTCCAGTCGGCAGCACCCTTGAAGAACTGTTGGCGGGTGCGGCCATGAACGGTGATGAGTTGAATGCCGGCGTCTTGCGCGCGTTTGGCAAGGTCGGGCGCATTGCGCGTCGCGTCATCCCAGCCGAGACGCATCTTAAGCGTGACCGGAATGGTGACCGCGCGCACGACAGCCTCGATCAGACCAAGGGCATGATCGAGATCGCGCATCAGCGCGCTGCCCGACGCCCGGCCGGTCACTTCTCGCGCCGGGCACCCCATGTTGATATCGACGACGGCGGCGCCGAGGTCTTGCGACAGCCGCGCCGCCTCCCCCATCCAGTGCGCTTCGCAGCCGATCAATTGAATGATATGCGGGCCAATGTCCCGGCCTTCGGTCTTGCGCAAAATGCTCGGACGGGCTTTGACAAGTTCGGAGCTTGCCACCATCTCGCAAACGACCGCGCCAGCGCCGAGACCGCGCGCCAAGCGGCGCAGCGGCAAGTCGCTGATCCCGGTCATCGGCGCCAGGAAGACCGGATTGTCGAGCAACTGCGGCCCGATCGCCAACGGGCGACGGGCTTCCTCAGAGACATCTGCCGTATTTTTAGGCATAATGTTTTGCTGCATGATGTTTGGGCAGACTAAAGGTGATTGATTTGTTTCGCAAGAGTGAAACTGGCTCCGGGCCGCGTTGCCGCACTGCAAACTGCGGGCTATGGATCGGCGGGGCCATTTTCGCCGGAGACACTCCGTGACCACCGCCGCACTGATTGTCGCCGCTGGGCGCGGCCACCGCGCTGGCAGCGAGGTTCCAAAGCAGTATGCGACGGTCGGCGGAACCCCGATCCTCAGGCAGAGCCTGCAGACTTTTGCCACCCTGGATCTGATCGACCACCTGCAGGTCGTCATCCATCCCGACGACAGTGAGCTCTATCGCACGTCAGTCGGCACAGGGTGGGACAAGCTGCGCGACCCCGTGGCCGGAGGCGCCACCCGGCAGGCGTCCGTTCTTGCCGGTCTTGAGGCGCTCGCTGATATCGGCACGGCTCGCGTGCTGATCCACGACGCGGCACGGCCCTACGTCTCTCCGGCAATTATTCGCAACGTCGTTGCCGCGCTCAGGTCCACTCACGGCGCAATAGCGGCGGTGCCGCTGGCCGACACATTGAAGCGCGCCAATGCAGATCGAACGATTGCTGGAACTCTTGAACGGTCAGGCCTGTGGCGCGCGCAGACACCGCAGGGCTTTCACTTCGACCAAATTCTCGCCGCCCATCGCAAGGCGGCAGCCGCAGGAAAGCACGATTTTACTGACGATTCTGCGCTCGCAGAGTGGGCCGGACTGACCGTGACGCTGGTCGAAGATGACGCCCGCAATAGCAAAATCACAACGGCCACCGATCTCGCAGAGGCCGCTAGGAGACTGAACGTGGAACCAGCCTTCGAACCGCGCACCGGCTCCGGCTTCGACGTCCATCGCTTCGCCGCCGGAACGAGCGTCTGGCTGTGCGGCGTCGAGATCCCTCACGACCACTCTCTCGAGGGCCACTCCGACGCCGACGTCGGGCTGCATGCCCTGACCGACGCGCTGCTTGGCACGATCGGCGATGGCGACATTGGCGCCCATTTCCCGCCGAGCGATCCCAAATGGCGCGGTGCACCGTCAAAATTGTTTCTCGCCGACGCGGCTCGCCGGGTCCAAGCCCGCGGTGGACGGATCGTCAACGTCGATGTCACCCTTCTTTGTGAAGCTCCCCGCATTGGTCCCCATCGGCCACAAATGCAGGCTGTGGTTGCAGAGGTCCTGGGAATTTCGGCCGACCGGGTCGGGATCAAGGCGACAACCACCGAGGGCCTCGGGTTTACCGGCCGCCGTGAGGGTATCGCAGCGCTGGCCAGCGCCACAGTCCTGCTGCCGGCGACGGCCTAGACCGGCCCTAGTCCACCGCCGTCAGGCCGATACACCCGAATTGACCCCTGCGCCAGAATCGCGGCAACTAAGCCGGAGTGGTTGTATGACCAAAATTGATCGCTTAGATCAGACGACACCCCCAAGCGACACGAACCCAAGCGACCCGAACCCAAGAGACCCGTTAGAGGCGCAGCGATGAACATGATGACCCAGACGCTCGAACGCGCGGCCAAAGAGCCCGCCAATATGGCCGATATTGCGGAGATGACATCGGCGTCGTGCATGGCGACGCGGGTGCGCCAGCTGTCGCGCATTATCACGCGCGTTTACGACGACGCCATGCGCCCGCTCGGCATTACCGCCAGCCAATATACGCTGCTGGCCCAATTGGCCTCGCGCGACGGCATCACGGCGGTCGAAATCGGCCATGAACTGGATATCGAGAAGTCGACCCTGTCGCGCAATCTGAAGCGGCTGTTGGCGCTCGGCCACATCATCATGGATCCGCCCGCCGGCCGCCGCGGACGTGGCCTGCATCTGACGGCCAAGGGCCAAACGGTTCTCAGAGACGCGTTTCCCGTTTGGCAGGGCGCACAGTCCCGCACCATCGCCGTCATGGGCAGCGAAAGCCGCGCCACGCTTGATGGGCTGTTGAAGCACGCTGAGCGGCTTGCAGCGGTCTGAGGGATTGCGCTGGCGCGTCCTTCGATGTTGAACTTTTCACCGGCGGTTCAGGCAGGCCAATTCTGGCAGGCTGGGACCGCCGGTTTGTTTTGTCTGAAGGGATCGCGCGGCCATGGCCCTGTTTCCGAGGGACTTGCTGGAGGCGTCGGAGGCCCTATTGGCGCGCTGCCGCCAGGACGGCCTCAAAATCGCGACAGCTGAGAGTTGTACCGGTGGGCTTGTCGCCGGACTCTTGACTGAAATTCCCGGCTCATCCGACGTCGTCGATCGTGGCTTCGTGACCTACTCGAACGCGGCAAAAATTGCCCAACTGGGCGTGCCGGCCGCGCTCATCAAGGAATTTGGCGCGGTCAGTCGCGAGGTGGCCATTGCGATGGCGGAAGGAGCCCTTGATTATTCGGAAGCCCAACTCGCGGTCAGCGTTACCGGCGTTGCCGGGCCCGGCGGCGGCTCGCCGGACAAGCCTGTCGGTCTCGTTCAATTCGCTGTGGCCCGAAGGGGCTTCGCGACCGTAAATGACAAGCAACTGTTCAGCGAACTTGATCGCCACGCGATCCGGATAGCGAGCGTCCGAAATGCACTTCTTCTGCTGACCAAGGCGGCCAATCAGCCAGGCTGATACGCGACAGGATGTGTAGTATCGTGCTGAGAGTGGTCAAGGAGCGCATGCAAATCCAATCCAGAAACAGCGTCCTCTTGGTCGCTCTTGCCCTGGCATTGCCGGCGGCGGCCGCCGACATGACGGCGCGCGATGTCACAGAACAGTTATTCAAGGCAACTTCCACGCAACCTTTCGACTTCAGCGGCAAGAATTTCGAAGACCTCGATTTATCATCGGTCGACTTCAAGGGGTCGAAACTGGCCGGCGTCAAGATGTTTGGCACCAATCTGACCGGCTCTAACCTCTCCCGGGCCGACCTGTCGGCGGCAACCCTCGATCGCGCGATCCTGATCGGCGCGAAGTTCGATGGCGCTGATTTGTCGGCATCGAGCATTCTGCGGCCGTCGACATCGACGATGCGATCGGCGACAGGCGAGAACGAAGCGCCAAGCTTCGCTGGTGCCAATCTTTCGGGCGCCAAAGTTTTTGGTCAGTTGAGCCGGATCAATTTCACTCGCGCCAATCTCTCGAACGCGACCCTCGCGCCGTTCGGCAAAACCGGCTTCATTGAAGATCTGTTCCGCACCGAGATGGAAGGCGCGACGCTCGAGAGTGCCGATCTCACCGGTGCCGATTTGACCTACGTCTCGTTCCGGTTCGCCAATATGAAGGGGGCGAAACTGGCGGGAGCGAAACTCCACAACGCAGATTTCTCGCGCACCGACCTGACTGGCGCAGATTTGACCGGAGCAGATGTCAAAAATGCCGACTTTGATGGCGCCAATCTCACTGGCGTTACGGGGCTGGATACGCTGGTGAGCCGGGCGGCCGCCCACAACCTGGCTAGAGCCGAATAGGATTGAACGAAACAAAAGTCATGACGCAGGGTCACGCGGCCGGATTTTGGGCGCCGCCCTGCGGGCTGCCGTAGACGACCCGGGCACGATCTTCGAACGCCTCGGCGAAGCGGCGGAATGCGGTGTCAAACATCGCCCCCATGAGCAGACCCAGCATCACGGATTTGAATTCGTAGTTGATAAAGAAATCGACGGTCGAACCTGTGTCACTCGGTATGAACCGCCAGCGGTTGTCGAGAATACTGAAGGGCCCGTCGAGATACGTGACATCGATGGCATTGTCCGCCGGCCGCAGCGTGACGCGGGTTGAAAACGTTTCGCGGAATGTCAGGTAGCCGATACCCATGGCGGCATCGAGAATTTCGGTGTCGCCCTGCTGCTCGCGCCGCGTCACCGTGAGACGTTCGCACAACGGCAGAAATTCCGGATAGGTCTCGACGTCGGCCACGAGCGCATACATCTGCTCGGCCGTGAACGGCACCGGGCGTTGGGTTGTGAACGATGGCACCGCCGCGCACCCTATTGGACAGACCGGGCGGTTTATCGGGCGATGACGCGCGCGATCAAAATCACCAGAATGGCACCGATCGTCGAGACGACGATCTGGTCGCCGATGGCATAGCCGGTGGTGAACGGCAGCTTGAGCAGTCCGGCCTGGACGAGCGCGCCACCGAGAAATGCGCCGATGATGCCGACGACCAGATTGCGAAGCAGGCCACCGCCACCAAGCAGGGATCCAGCCAGCCAGCCGGCGACAAGGCCGTTCAGCACCATGATGACCCACGGGTTGGACAGATAGGCGAGGACTTGGTCCATCTCGGCGCTACTCCCTTTGTAAGACTTGTCGAGTGATTGGCCCAGCGCTAGGCCTCGGGGCGCGATAGCGCTGTTAGAAGATTAGACGACGTGGCAGCGGGCGCCCAGATACTGATTGAGCAGCCGGTTGTAGGATTCAGCGTCGGATCTGGCGGCCGGTGACAAGGCGCGGCCCGCACTCAAGGCTTCGACCTTGGACTGCACGCCGTTATTGAGCAAGCGGTCGAGTTTGGAGCGTATGGACTGGCAATTCTCGCCAAGGGGAAGGGACGAGGCACCAGGGTCTCCGCTTCCCTTACCGGCACATCCGCCGGCGAGAGCCGCGATCGCCAGCATGGTGCCTGCCGCGCATGATTTCAGCCGTTGACCAGACACACATCCCTCCCGCTCACGTCGAACGCCCATCGCCGCGGATATTGAACGACCGAGGTTTGACCATAGTGCCTAACCCCATGCAACCCCCGGACGCCGAAACTGTGTCTCATCTGCGGCAGGCAAACGCCTTCTCAGCGAGCCACGGGGCTCGAGGACCTGTGCCAGCCGGCCGGATTGGTTGACCAACCGCCCATCAGAACAGCAACGCCAAGGCCCTTTTTGAGCCTTGGCGTGGCAATTCGGGGGATTCGAAGGCGGACCCGGCGGCTATTGCGCTGCCGCCGGTACTTTCACACTTCCCGCTGTCGTATTCACTGCAGTCTGGCCAGCGCCTTTGGCGGCATCGGCGGCAGGTGCGAGGGCCGCTACGGGTGCTACCGAGACACCCGGGGATGCCATGGGTGCCATAGATGCCGATCGCGGCGAGAGCGTCGAGCACTTGGCCTGGAATTCGGCATTGGCCTTATCGAGTTCGGTCATCTTGGCCAGCGCGTCACGTTTGACGGACACCTTGGCCGTCTTTCCGGTCGAGATTTTCTCGATTCTCTCGGCGACGCCATCCTTGCGCAGCGTGTCGATCTTGGCCGTCAGCGAGATACAGGCGGGATCGACCTTCGGGGCGGCCATCTGGACCGGCGGCACCGGGGCGACCGATGACGTGGTGACGTTGGCACCATTGCCGAGGACCGAATTCTGATTGGCGCAGCCGGCCAGCAGTGCGGCGAGCATAAGCCCCACGCCGATTGTGATGTATCGTTCCATAGTTCCCCCGTCCGCGCGCTAAAATTAGCCACTCCTGCCTTCT